>DWZY01000274.1 GCA_019117325.1 Candidatus Brevibacterium intestinigallinarum | reverse complement strand
GCTCGGATGCACCGCCGGGAGGATCCAGACATCTCGCACTCGGATCTCATCGGCTGGGGCACGCACGACATCTTCGACGACCTCCCGCGCATCACGGCGCCCACGCGGGTGGTCGCGGGCACCGGTGATCTGTGGATCGACCCGGAGTCCGTGCGGCGCGCCGCCGCGCAGATCCCCGGAGCGCGGTTCTCGCTGCTCGAGGGGATCGGACACTATCCGATGGAGGAGATGGACGACTTCGCCCAGGTCCTGGATGGCTGGATCCGGGAGGCCCTCGCGGGCGAGCGCGCGAGCGGGCAGGATGGCAGCGGGCAGGGCGACGGGCGAGGCGACACAGTCGCGCCCAGGATGCAGGAGGACTGACATGACGGCAGAGACGACTTCGACACCAGAGACTTCGCAGACCATCCGCACGCTCTACGGCCACCTGACCGACTGGGCGCAGCATGCGCCCGACCGCGTCCTCGTCACGCAGCTGGACCCCGCGCAGGGCGACGCGGCCACGGATGACGTGACCCGTCAGCTCACGCCCGTCACCGCCGCAGGGCTCCTCGAGCGCGCAACAGCACTGGCCGCGTGGCTGCGGGAGCGCGGCGTGGGCGAGGGCGACTGCATCGCCGTCTGGCTGCCCGCCTGGGTGGACTCGTACGCGTGGCAGTTCGCGGCCTCGGCGGTGGGTGCGCACGTCATCGGCGTCAACACCCGCTACAACGTCGCGGAGGTCAGCCACGTCCTCGTCAAGGCGAGGCCCGCGGTGCTCGTCGCCGCGCACGGGTTCCAGCGCGTCGACTTCCTCGCAACCCTGCACCGGGTCGCGGAGGGCCTGCCGGCGGAGACGCCTCGACCGTTCGTCCTCGTGACGTCGGCCCCGGGCGCGGCCGGCGACGGACCGGACCTCGCTGCGTGGGACCTCGGCTCCGGCAGCGCGGATGCGTCCGCGATCGGGACGCCCGTGCCCGAGGCCGCGGCCGGCCTCCGCACGGACGGCGACGGTGACGTGCTGACGGTCGCGTTCACGACCTCGGGGTCGACGGGGATGCCCAAGCTCGCCGCACACGGCGAGGCCGGGACGATCGATCACATGCGGGCCGCGGCGGCCCAGCTGGGGATCGGCCCGGGCGACCTCATGATCGAGCCGCTCCCCTACTCCGGCGTGTTCGGATACGTCGCGGGCATGACGGCGCTGTTCGGCGGTGCCGGCGTGCTCATCCAGCCGGTCTTCGATCCGCACGACCTCATCCGCGCGTGGGGCCTGCTGGGCGGCACGCACTACGTGGGCGGCGACGACATGCTGGCCCGCGTCCGCGAGGCGCAGGAGGAGCTGGGGACGGACCTGCGCACGTGGCGCTGGACCGGGATCGCGGACTTCCAGGGGATGTCCGAGGAGATCGCGGCGTGGTCCCGGGACCGGTTCGGGACGGTGACCGTGGGCGTCTACGGGTCCTCGGAGGTCTTCGCCCTCACGTCGTTCTGGACGACCGGTGGCGACGCCGGACATCGCGTGGGCGGCGGCGGACGCCTCGTGGGTGACGGCTACACCTACCGGATCGCGGACCCCGTGACGGAGGAGGAGCTGCCCGCCGGCGAGCGCGGCGAGCTCCAGCTGCGCGGGACCAACGTCGTCACGCACTACCTGGGCGATGCGGGCGAGGGCGCGAAAGCGTTCACCGACGACGGCTGGTTCCGCACGGGCGACCTGAGCGAGGCGGTCGACGACCGGACGTATGCGTACATCTGCCGGATCGGCGACGTCCTGCGCCTCAAGGGCTTCATGGTGGATCCCGCGGAGATCGAGATGCACCTGGCCGACCACCCCGAGGTCGTCGTCGCGAAGGTCGTGGGCCGCCCCGACGCTGCCGGCGAGACCGAGGCCGTCGCGTTCGTCGTCACGACGCGCGACGCGACGGTGACGGGCGACGAGCTGCGCGAGCACGTCCGTGCGGACCTGGCCCGGTACAAGGTGCCCGCCGAGGTGCGCATCGTCGACGACATGCCCACGACTGCCGGCACGAACGGCCGGAAGATCCGCGCCGTCACGCTGCGCGA
The DNA here is from genome assembly GCA_019117325.1 of Candidatus Brevibacterium intestinigallinarum. GTDB lineage: Bacteria > Actinomycetota > Actinomycetes > Actinomycetales > Brevibacteriaceae > Brevibacterium > Brevibacterium intestinigallinarum. The sequence continues at coordinate 2,872 of DWZY01000274.1, read as the reverse complement.
GTGGGCCGCGCAGCCCGCGGCCGGTACCGCTGCGAGCGTGTGAGGGACAGGGCCCGTGACGCCCTCGGGCACCTGACGCACGGTCCGTTCCGTGGACCGTGCGTCACGCACTGAGACGTCTCGCTCGCAGTATTGATCCAATTTGTAGAATGACGGAAGATCGATTGATACCGTCATCAGCGGTCGAAGGAGAATCCACATGACGCACAAGCCGCGTCCGCGCCCGGACACGCCCCACTACATGACCGAGGACCGGGTCGAGCTCCAGCAGCTGGCCCGCCAGTTCGCCCGCGAGGTCGTGCTGCCGATCGCGAACGAGGTCGATCCCGAGGAGGGCGACTTCCCGCAGGACATGGTCCAGCAGATGGCCGACATGGGCTTCTTCGGGATCCTCATCCCCGAGGAGTACGGCGGCCTGGGCCTGGGCGTCTTCGAGTACTGCCTGGTCGCCGAGGAGCTCTCGCGCGCCTGGATGAGCGTGTCCGGCCTGCTGGCCCGCGGCAACGGCATGGGCGGCGGATTCTCCGAGGAGCAGGAGCAGCGCCTCCTGCCCAAGGTCGCCACCGGCGAGTACCTGGGTGCGTTCGCCCTGTCCGAGGCCGAGGCCGGCTCCGACGTCGCGAACATCAAGTGCAAGGCCGAGCAGGATCCCGAGACCGGCGAGTGGATCATCAACGGCACGAAGATGTGGTGCACGTACGCGGACCAGGCGGACTACATCATCCTCTTCGCGCGCACGTCGTCGCCGGATGAGGAGAAGCGCCACCGCGGGATCTCCACGTTCCTGCTGGAGAAGGAGCGCGGCACCTTCCCCGAGGGCATGTCCGGCACCCCCGCGCGGAAGATCGGCTACTTCGGCTGGAAGACCTGGGACCTCAACTTCGACGGGCTGCGCCTGCCGGCGGATGCGCTGCTGGGCGAGCAGGAGAAGGGCTTCTACCAGGCGGTGTCCGGCCTGGAGGTGGGCCGTGCGCACACCGCCGCTCGGTCGATCGGACTGGCACAGGCCGCGCTGGAGGACTCGATCGAGTACATGCAGCAGCGCGTCCAGTTCAAGCACAAGCTGGCGGACTTCCAGCACCTGCGGTTCAAGATCGCGGACATGGCCGCGCAGATCGAGGCGTGCCGCCAGCTCATGTACCACGTGTGCACGCAGATCGACACGGGCCGCCGCTGCGACCGCGAGGCCGCGATGGTGAAGTACCTGGCTGCCGAGATGGCGGAGAAGGTCACGAGCGAGGCCGTGCAGATCCACGGCGGCGCCGGCTACACGAAGGACTTCGCGGTCGAGCGCCACTGGCGCGATGCCCGCCTCACGAAGATCTTCGAGGGTTCGTCGGAGATCCAGATGCGCATCATCAGCGACGACCTGCTGGGCCGCGCCTGACAGTCTGACGCCGCGAGACACGAATGCGGGGGAGGCACCGGATGGTGCCTCCCCCGCATTCGTGCTGTCAGGTCACTGCCAGGCGATCAGCCGCGGGCGGTGCTGCGGACCAGGCCCAGCGCCAGGTCGACCTGGCGCACCACGATGTCATCGCGGGTGAGATCGCCGTCCGGGCGGTACCAGCCGGACATCGAATTGCACAGCGTCACGACGGCACGCGTCGCGAAGCCCGCATCCAGCACCTGGAAGTCGCCTGCCCGCATCCCGTCCTCGACGACCGCGCGGAAGACGGCCTCCGTCCGGTCGCGCTCGACCACGACGGACTGGCGCGCATCACCGGCCAGGTAGCGGAACTCCGTGATGCCCACGGTCGAGGCGCGCGGCTTCTCGATGACGAAGTCGACGTAAGCGGCCACGGCAGCGCGCAGGCGCGCGACGGGGTCCTCCCCCGCCTGGCCCACGGCTGATTCGAGCGAGTGGGCGATCTCCGCAGCCGTCGACTCCAGCACGAACGCCAGGAGCCCGTCCTTCGAGTCGAAGTAGTTGTAGAGATTCGACTGGGAGGTGCGGGCGACTCCGGCGATGCCGCGCATCGACGCGCCGTGGAAGCCGCGCTGCGCGAACACCTGCAGCGCCGCATCGATCACCGTCTCGCGATCGATGAAGTTGGGCGCCGCGCGCCGCCGCCCGGTGGGAACAGCATCCGCCTGGCCGTCCTCGGATCCAACCGCCCCGGCCGAACCGGCCCCGACCTCACTCGCCACGTCTCAGACCTCAGCCTGCCGCCGGCGCGAACGTCTCCGTGTCGATGACGAAGCGGAACTGCACGTCACCGGCGACCACGCGGTCGTAGGCCTCGTCGACCTCATCGACTCCGATCGTCTCGATCCACGAGCCCAGCCCATGCTCGGCGCAGAAGTCCAGCATCTCCTGGGTCTCGCGGATGCCGCCGATGTTCGAGCCGGCGAGCACCTTCGACCCGCCGATCAGCGCGCCGAAGCCCACCGGCTGCTTCTCCGGCGGCAGTCCCACGACGGCCAGGACGCCGCGCGGGCGCAGCAGTCCCAGGTACTTGTCGACCGGGATGTCCGCGCTGATGGTGTTGAGGATGAAGTCGAACTCCTCGCGGTGGTTGCGGAAGAAGTCCTCCTCGGTCGTCGCCAGTACACGGGAGGCGCCCAGCTTCAGCGCGGTCTCCTCCTTCGCCAGGCTCCGGCTCAGGACCGTCACGTCCGCGCCCTTCGCCGCAGCGATCTGCACACCCATGTGCCCCAGGCCGCCCAGGCCCAGGACCGCGACCTTCGTTCCGGGGCTCACGCCCCAGCGGGCGATGGGCGCGTAGGAGGTGATGCCCGCGCACAGCAGCGGAGCCGCCTCTGCCAGGCTGATGCCCTCGGGGATCCGCAGCACGAAGCCCGCGTCCACGACGACCTTCTGCGCGTAGCCGCCCTGGGTGACCGACCCGTCGACGTCGACGGAGTTGTA
>DWZY01000025.1 GCA_019117325.1 Candidatus Brevibacterium intestinigallinarum | reverse complement strand
AGGCGGAGGCCGCACGGAACCGCCGGCAGGCGTCCGAGGTGGATCCGGCCACCCGTCCCGGTGTGTGAGATTCGTCGTGCCAGAACGAATTCATTCTGCGTTCATGCCGTAGCGTCCTGTGTGTCCGGTCGATTCACAAGAATCTCGGATGCAACGCACACTTCCTGCAGTGAGGACAACCATGAAGAAGACCGTTCTGCGCGGCGCGCTGGCCGGCGTGGCAGCCACCGGGATGGTGCTGCCGCTGGCCGCACTGCCCGCCTTCGGCGAGGCCCCCGCCGGCACCCAGGTGCAGCTGCTCAACATCACCGACTTCCACGGCCGCATTGCTGAGACCGCGCACGCGGTCGCATCCGTCGTCGAGGAGGAGCGCGCCGGATTCGTCGGCGAGACCGCGTTCTTCACCGCCGGCGACAGCATCGGCGCCTCGACCTACGCGTCCTCCTCGCAGCAGGACACCCCCACCCTCGACGTGCTCAACGCGATCGGCACCGACGCCTCCGCCGTGGGCAACCACGAGTTCGACCGCGGCTACGAGGACCTGCGCGACCGGGTCGGCTCGGAGTCCGACTTCCCGTACCTGGGCGCGAACGTGTACAAGAAGGGCACGACCGAGGTCGCGGACGGCATCGACGCGTACACGATCGTCGAGAAGGGCGAGGTCCGCATCGCCTACATCGGCGTCGTCACCGAGGACACGGCCACGCTCGTGAGCCCGGACGGCATTGCGGACATCGAGTTCGGCGATCCCGTCACCGCGGTCAACCGCGCCGCCGAGCAGATCGAGGCGCTGCCGGAGGCGGAGCAGCCGGACCTCACCGTGCTCTCGGCACACCTGGGCCCGGCCACCACATCCGACCTGGACGCGGCACTCCAGTCGAACGCGGAGTTCAACGAGGTCGTGACCCAGGCGGACGCCTCGATCGACGCGATGTTCTTCGGCCACTCGCACCTCAAGGCGAACTTCGAAGCGCCGGTCCCCGGTGAGGAGGGGCGCACGCGTCCCGTCATCCAGTCTGGCAACTACGGCGACACCGTGGGCCAGGTGACGCTCACCAGCGAGGGCGACGGCGCCTGGTCCGTCGACGCCGCGAACCTCATCGACACGGAGGAGAAGTCGTTCGACTCGCAGGTCGTGGCCGAGGTCGACCGGATCGTCGAGGACGCGGTCGCCACGTCGAACGAGATCGGGTCCGAGGTCGTCGGCACCATCGACGAGGACATCACCCGTGCGTTCACGGAGGAGGGCGCTGAGGACCGCGGCGCCGAGTCCACGCTGGGCAACCTCGTCGCAGACGCGCTGGCCGAGGGTGTGGGCCAGTCGCAGCTGGAAGAGGCCGACTTCGGCATCACGAACCCGGGCGGACTCCGCACGGACCTCAAGGTCGACGGCATCTTCGGTGACGAGGAGCCCGGCGAGGTGACGATCGCGGAGCTCAACGCGGTCCTCCCGTTCGCCAATGACCACGGCGTCGTGACGATGACCGGCGCGGACGTCATCGGCCTGTTCGAGGAGCAGTGGCAGCCGGAGGGCGCCTCCCGCTCGTTCCTGCACCTGGGCATCTCCGATGAGCTGGACGTCGTCTACGACTCGGAGGCGGAGCGCGGCGAGCGCGTCGTCTCCGTCGAGGTCGACGGCGAGCCCATCGATCCGGACGCGGAGTACCGCGTCGCCACCCTCAGCTTCCTGGCCGCGGGCGGTGACAACTTCACGTCCTTCGCGAACGGGGAGTTCGAGCAGTCGGGCCTCACGGACTTCGAGGTGTGGGAGGAGTACTTCGCCTCCCGCGACTCGGTCGGCCCGGACACGACGGAGCGCCAGGCAGATCTGGCCCTCGACGTCCTGGTCTCCGGTGACCTGCAGGCCTCCCTGGGCTACGAGGGCGCCGACTCCGTCGAGGTCGCGCAGGGCGACTCCGCCGAGCTGACTTTCACGACCGAGGCGGCCCGCCAGATCGACGGCCCCATCCAGCTGGGCCTCGAGCTGCCGGAGGGCTTCTCCGCTGACGTGAGCGACGTCGAGGACACGTTCAGGACGGCCGCCGCGACGGTTGAGACCGCGGACCTGCAGTCGATCGCCGAGGGCACCTCCGAGGCACCGTTCACGATCACCGCGGGCGACGACGTGAAGCCGGGCGACTACACGGTCACGGCCACCCTCACCGCGGATCCGGAGCACGCGTGGTGGGACGACAACCCCATGCCGGTCGTCCACTCGCTCGACCTGGACGTCACTGTCACCGCTGCGCAGGACGGCGATGACGACGGCGGCAACGGCGACGATGACGGCGACAACGGTGGAGACGACGGCGGCAACGGCGGCGACGAGGGTGACAACGGCGACGGCGGCGATGACGACAACGCCGACGGCGACGACAAGGGCACGCTGCCGCGCACCGGTGCGGAGCTGGGCGGCGTCCTGGGCCTCGCGGCGGCTCTTGTCGCAGCAGGCGGAGCAGCACTGGCGGCCACGCGCCGCCGCGGTCAGAACTCCTGACGCAGTGCGGGCACGCTGAGCCGCGAGGCTGAGCGAGCCGCACACACAGGCGGGCTCGGACGGATCATGGATCCGTCCGAGCCCGCTGTGCTGTTCCTGCGGCCCAGCCCCGGCCCTGCTGTGCCGACGAGGCCGTGCCAGTCGTACTGCCGTGCTGACGGTGTCGTGCCGGCTGAGTCAGTCTGCAGGCAGGGCCCGGGCGCGCTCGCCCACCAGGTGGGCCAGCGCCGGGATGAGGAAGAGGATCCCCACCGCGGGGACGATGATGCCGGAGTCGTTGATGACGGTGCCCACCGTCAGGAGCACGGTCAGCGAGATGATCGCGGTCCGCAGCAGCGGCATCTCCGCGTACTGGTCGGCCAGCAGCGGGATGCGGAAGCGGGTGGGGGAGATCGCCGCCCAGAGGACCAGTGCCACCGCGAAGGGAAGCAGCAGGGTCATCCAGCTCTGGGTGAGGATGTCGATGTTCATCCCGATCTTCCGCAGGAGGACCGCTCCGGCCTCCCCGGTGAGGATCGAGTCGAAGAAGTTCCCGAAGTGCGTGCGCGACTCCGCCGGCCGCAGCCAGTCGAGGAACAGGACGAGGAGCATGAGCACGACAGCACCGCCGCCGAACAGCAGGAGGCGGCGCCACGACAGCCGCACGCGACTGGCGACGAGCGCGAACACCGCCGTGCCCAGGACCAGAGTGGGCACGGATCCGAACTTCGTGCCCAGGCCGGGAGTGGCGAGCAGGACGCAGGAGGCCGCGACCGCCACGATGACGAGGGTCGTCCGCGCCCACGGCCTGCGCATCCACGAGCTCACGATGCCCAGCCCCAGGAGGAGCGCGGTGCAGTAGAGCGCCAGCGCGGAGTTGCCGATCCCGTAGAACCGCGAGGCGATGAGCAGCGGCTCGCCCAGCAGCGTGGACATCTGCAGGGACGAGCCGGTCGCCACATCGATGGCCAGCACCGCCACGGTCGTGATCGCGATGAAGCCCAGGGCACCGGCGGGCAGGCGGCGCCAGGGCCCCTGCAGCGCCAGCACGGTGAGCACCAGCGCCCAGCCGGCGACCCCTCCCAGCATCGCGACGTCCGCGGACGGGGACCGCTCCCACGGGAGCACATTCACGAGGAAGGTCGACACGGGCACCGCGGCGACGAGCAGCCCGCCGGTGCTCAGCGCGGAGGCGATCCTGCGGATGCCGCGCTGCCGGGCGATCACGGTGCAGACGACCAGCAGGCCGATGAGGAGGATGCCCCACGCCGCGTAGAACCAGCCGGAGATCGACTCCTGGGTGAGGACGGCCGTCTGCCGGTCCAGCAGCAGCTGCACCTTGCCAGAGGCGTCCGCCGGGCCGTCGACGAAGCTCAGCGGTGCACCCGCGAAGCCCGTGGTCCCGGTGACCCCCGCCGTCCTCAGCAGGGTGGGGGCGAGGTCGGTGACCTGCAGCAGTCCCGGCTGGCGGGTCGACGAGGAGGTGAGGAGCTGGGCGGAGCCCGTCCCGCCGGAGGCCGCGCCGTCCTCGGTCGTGCCGCTCACCGGTCCGCGGACCGCGGCGAACTGCATCCGGGAATCGTCCGTCCGGGCATCCGCGATCGAAGCCGCGATGAGGGTGGGCGCCTCGTCCTCCGGGACCTCGCTGATCGCGTCGAGGACCTCACCGACGGCCTCGTCGACATCGGCGACGGAGTGGCCCGGGGCGTACACGCTGCCCAGGTCGACGAGCACGATGTCTGCGGCGCGGGAGACTGCGGTGACCTGCTCGCCCAGCTCGCCGCGCTCGGCCAGCGGCAGCCAGTCGTCCGCGCGGCCCTCCGGTGTCGCCGCACCGATCGCGGCTCCCGGGCCGATCCCCGTCACCCGGGCACCGGCCTCGTCCGCGGCCTGCCGCAGCGCCCCGACCGCGGGTGTGTAGTTGTCCTCGCCGGCCTGGCTCAGGTACACGTCCCAGTCCGGCACCCAGCCGCCCACGGGCTCGTGGAGGGTCCGGCACGTGGGCCGCTGCTCGTCCGCGGCGCGGCGGCCGGAGCTCAGCGCCAGCCAGCCGTCGGCCGCGCAGCTCGTGGCGCGGACGGACCGCGGGGTCAGCGAACCGACCGCGCTCGTGCTCACGAGGCGCCACAGGTGCGGTGTGCGGTCCGGGTTCACGTCCTCGGCGGTGAGACCCGCGAAGCCCAGGAAGATGACGGGCTGGGCGCTCGCCTCGTCCTGGACGGGCAGGGGAGAGGCGGTGCCGTTCTCCGGCGCGCTCGCGACGGCGGGTCCGCCGGTGCTGAGCACGGTGGTGGCCACCAGGAGGAGAGCCAGGAGCACGGCCCAGACGCGGGAAGCAGCGCGGGCCATCAGCAGGTGACCTCGGCGGAAGCGGCCGCGGTGCTGTCAGCAGCAGCGGCCTCGGCGGTGTCCGGCTGGACGTCTGCGGACGGCGACTGCGGCCGGGCGTCTTGGGCAGCCTCGGCGCAGAGGACCAGCAGCATCGGGACGAGCATCATCGCGCCGGTCGCCGGGACGGCGACACCCGAGTCGGTGATGACGAGTCCGACGCCCAGCGCGATGACGGCGGACAGGAAGCCGGCGTGCACGATGGGGTGGGCGAGGGCCTCGGGCAGGGTGCCAGCCCAGGGGCGGGCGAGCCGGGCCGTCGACGCGAACCGGCGCAGGTAGGCGAGGCTGAAGAGGATCGTGAAGGCGGCCAGGGGCACGATGAGCGCGAGCGCCGGGTTGATGACGATGATCCGCAGGTTCGCCTCGAGCTTGCGCGCGATGACGTCGATCAGCTGGCCGTCCAGCGCCTGCGCGAAGAAGTTGCCGAAGTGCGAGCGCTGCGCCGGCGGCCGCAGGTAGTCGAGCCCGGCCACGCCCACGATGATCGCCAGCGCCCCTGCGCCGATCGCGGCGAGGCGGACGAGGCTCACGCGGATCCGCAGCAGCGAGAGGAGGAGGACCGTGAAGCCCACGAGCGCGGCGATCGTCCCGCCGAACTTGGCGCCCCACGCGGGATTGCCCAGCACGAACACGGAGGCGAGGCCGAAGACGCCCACGAGGACGCGCGCAGTCACGGTGCGACCGGCGTCCTGCAGGCGGGCGGCGACGATCCCCAGGCCCAGGAGCGCTGCGACGAGGAACAGGGCCGCCCCCTGATTGCCCAGGCCGTAGAACCGTCCCGCGACGATCGGGTTGTAGCCCATGAGCGCGTCGAACTGCAGGCGGGAGCCCACGGCGACGTCGACGACGAGGACGACGGCGGTCGTCAGGCTCACGGCAGCGACGCGGCCGGACCACGTCCGGCGCCAGGGTCCGGCGACGCCCACCGCCACGAGCAGGGCCGTGCCCACGACGATCGCCCCGGTCAGGCCCCAGCCGGGGGCCGGCACCCGGCCCCACGGCAGGAGTCCGGCCAGGAAGCTGCCCATTGGGATGAGTCCCAGCACGAAGGCCGCCCACGCACCGCCGCGGCGCAGCACCGTGCGGGTGCGTGCCGACCGCCTGCGCAGCCGGTCGACCACGGGTACCAGGAGCAGGACGGCCAGGAGGATCGTGAGCGCGTAGTGGAGGACGTCCAGCGTGACGCTGAAGGTCTGCGCGTGCGTGTGCACGGTGCCGGCCTTCCGGGAGTCCGCGACGAGGCGGTCCATGCGCGCCTGGGCGGCCTCCTCGGATGCACCGCCCCCGTCGCCGGCCGCGAGCGCCTCCGAGAGCCCGGAGGTGTCGACGTCGTAGCGGGCAGGCGAGGTGCCCTGCGCGCGCAGGCCCAGCGAGCCCAGCGCGGCCGGCAGCACATCCGTCAGCTGGACGAGGCCCGGCTGCCGCGTCGAGGTCGACCGCAGGACGCCCGGCTCATACGACGGTCCCAGCGCGATGAGTGCGCGCAGGCGGGACGGGTAGTCCGCGTCGCCCACCCCGGCGATGATGACGTCCTGGGACTCGGGCACCTGCGCGAGAATGCGACCCACCCGCTGGTCGAGCGCTGCGATCTGGCCGGTGCGGGTGCGTCCCAGGGCCTCGTCGTTCCACGCGTGCCACGCGTTGGGCTCCCACGTCTGGTCCGCCGCGGTGCCGGCATCGATGAGGGTGAGCGCGCACGTGTCGAGGGTCGCGGTGTGCGCGTCGTCGCTGTCGCCGATGAGGGCGGTCGCCGGGGCCCAGTTCGTGACGCGACCTTCCGGATCCGCCGCCGCGTAGGCCGCTCCCCGCCCGTAGGCGGCGGTGCACCACGTGTCCGACTCCGTTCCCGAGGTCGTGCTGGCTTCCGAGGTCGTGGCGGCTTCCGAGGCCGTGGCGGCTTCCGAAGCGGTGGCCGCGGAGTGCGTGAAGGCGCCGGGGAGGGCGCTGTAGCCGGAGCCCTCGTTCACGAGGGTGACGCGCTCGAAGTCCGGGAAGGCGGCTGGGCCGGATGCCAGCGGGGTGCCCGCGGTGCCGGGCGCGTCCGCGGAGCCGGCCGGGGCCTCGGCGTCGTCGTCCTCCGTCACCGGGACGGGGTCGACCATCCGCGGGCACGAGGTGTCCGCCAGCAGCGGGCTGAACCAGTCCGGGGTGAGGTCGACGCTGTACATGCGGGCGCCCGCGCCCAGGCTCAGCCAGCCGGCGGCCGCGC
>DWZY01000273.1 GCA_019117325.1 Candidatus Brevibacterium intestinigallinarum | reverse complement strand
CGGTTAATGGGAAGGAGACGTACATGGGCATCATCGCATTCCTCATCCTCGGTCTCATTGCGGGCGCGATCGCGAAGGCGATCCTTCCGGGTCGCCAGGGCGGCGGCTGGATCGGCGCACTCATCTGCGGCGTTATCGGCGCCCTGGTGGGCGGCTGGATCGGCGGCGCAGTCTTCGGTGAGGGAGTGGACGCGTTCTTCTCGCTTAGCTCGTGGCTGCTGGCCATCCTGGGCTCGCTCATCGTCCTGGTCGTGTGGGGCTTCATCTCCCGGGCACTGACGAAGGACTGAGCGGAACCGGTCCGCCACGCATCCGCGACGGACGAACGCCCCGATGCCTCTGAGCATCGGGGCGTTCCGCGTCTTCGGGGGACCGTCACATCTGGATGGGCGAGGCTTCGCAGCAGCGGCGCCGGACCGGCTACCGCGTCAGGCCGCCTCGCTGCGGGCCATCGCGTGCGGCCGCGGCCGCTCCGCACCCCAGCCGAAGGCGGTGAGGAACGGCCGCCACTCATCGATGGGCTCCTCGAGCTCGCTGAGCCAGAAGCGGCCCGCCCGCGGCGGCGCAGGGGTGACGCGCAGCGTCCAGCCCATCTCCCGCGGCGTCCGGTCCCCCTTGGCCCCGTTGCACGCGCGGCAGCAGGCGACGAGGTTGGTCCACGAGTTCTCGCCCCCGCGGGAGCGGGGCAGCACGTGATCGATCGTCGTGGCATGCCCCCCGCAGTACGCGCACAGGAACCCGTCGCGGCGCAGCACGCCTCGGCGGGACAGCATGACGCGACGGCCGCGCGGCGGCTTCACGTAGCGGCCCAGGATGATGACGGAGGGGCGATCGATCGCGATCGTCTCGCTGCGGATGGGCTGGTCGCGGTCCGACTGCAGGACCGAGGCCTTCCCCGTCAGCACGAGGACGACGGCCCGTTTGAACGACACGACGGACAGCGGCTCGTACCCGGCATTGAGGACAAGGGTCTTCACGACGCACCTCCTGGACCGCGCAGAGGCGCGTGAAGCACGGAACGGTGCCGCGCGTGAGCGCGACACCGTTCGAGGGGGACAGTGGGGCCGGAGGCGAGGAGCCTCGGACCGGCAGGGCGATGCGTGCATATCGCCTCAGCGCCGGTCACGGCACACGGAATGGGGGCCGGCACGCGCTCGCGCGACACTCGTGTCGCGCGCGGGGCCGCCCCTGCACTCGTCACAGCTCCGGGCCTCACGAGCCACAGCCTAGACCGGAATGGGCGTGAGGGAGGACACACCGCGCAGTTGTCACCGAGCGTGTCCCGGATGTTCGCGCCGGATTCACCCCTGAATGCCGACAGCACCCGCACTCCTCCGGACCTGGGGCGGAGTGCGGGTGCCATCGGACTGGCGATCTGCAGTCGTGCGGATCAGAGAACGCGGATGTAGGTGACGCTTCCCATCCACGAGTGGCTGCGGTACGAGGTGCCGGACGAGGGCGAGCCCGCGTCGTACATCATGCCGTTGCCTGCGTAGATGCCCACGTGACCCGGCTTGTAGACGAGGTCACCGGGGCGAGCCTCCGATGCGGAGACCCGGGTGCCGGCCGAAGCCTGGGCGCCGGACGAGCGCGGCAGGTTGACGCCCACCTTGCTGAAGACGAAGGAGGTGTAGCCGGAGCAGTCCCAGCCGCTGGTGGTGGTGCCGCCGTAGACGTAGGGAACGCCGGTGTACTGCTTGGCGATCGCGATGACCTGCTCGGCCTTCGAGCCGTCCGGCAGCGAGACGTCGCCGCCGCCCTGGGACTCGTCGGAGTCGCTGGACTCCGATCCGTTCGAGCCCGAGTCGCTCGAGCCCGAGTCGCTGGACTCACCGTCGTTGGAGCCCACGCCCGCATCGGCGGAGCGAACCGGCTCCGGCTCGGGCTCCGGCGCCTTCGTGGCGGTGACGTTGGAGACGGCGGCGGTGCCGGCGACGGCCTCGTCGTCCGAGTCCTCACCGACCTCGGGGATGACCGTCTTGGCCTGGTTCACGAAATCTGTGGTGGCGGTGTTCTCCGCCTCTGCGGTGACAGCTGCCGCCTCGTCCTCATCCTGGCCCATGGCCGGGAGGGTCGCGGTGACGACCAGGCCGCCTGCCGCTGCGACGACCGCTGCGCGACGTCCCACGACGCCGTAGTTGGCGCTCAGCGCGTCCGTCAGCTCGGTGAGCGGGGTCTTGACGCGGGTATCCGCTGCGCGACGCCCATGCTTCCTTGTTGCCACGATGTCCTCTCCACTTCCTACGAGGTGCCGCACCGGGCTGGAGATGCCCTTGCCCCTGGTGTGGGGCCGTGCTCCCGGTTCCCCGGGTCCTCGCCGCCGCTCAGGTCCACATGCTTGATCCGATCGTGCCGGGCGCGGCGTGCGGAACCCGGGTCGGACCGCCCCCAGCCGGGGGCGCCTCGACAACTGTAAATGATCGGCAACGTCATGTCACGTTTGGATCACAGAACTGGGGACAAAGCGGGCGAAAAAGTGCCGAGATCCCAGTATTCACGCAGGTGAGAGGCCTCTATAAAAGATTGTTACCGTTGTAACAGCAACCCGTGACGAAGGGTCACGAACGGGGTGTGACGAAGAGGAGCGCCGCCGTCTCGGTGGGCAGATCCAGCAGATCCGCCGACCCTTCCGCGCTGATGCTCACGTAGTCGCCGTCAGATTCCGCGCGCACGACGGCACCCGGGACGATCCCCACCTCGCGCAGCTGCGACAGGAGCGCGATATCGACCTGCAGCGGCTCGGCCAGCCACTGGACCGTGACCGTGTCCGACTGCCCCGACCGCACGACGCGGGTGAGGGGACGGACCTGCGGCGCGTCTGCGGAATCCACGCCCAGCTCCTCGAGGCCCGGGATCGGGTTCCCGTACGGGCTGGTCGAGTGCTCCGGCAGGATCGAGAGGAGGCGCGTCTCGACCTGCTCGCTCATGACGTGCTCCCAGCGGCAGGCCTCGTCGTGGACGAGGGACCAATCCAGTCCGATGACGTCCGCCAGGAGTCGTTCCGCAAGACGATGCTTGCGCATTACGTTGGTCGCGAGCTCGCGTCCCTCGGGCGTCAGTTCCAGGTGGCGGTCCTCATCGACGATGACGAGTCCGTCCCGCTCCATGCGCGCGACCGTCTGCGAAACGGTGGGCCCCGAGTGCTCCAGCCGCTCCGCGATCCGCGCGCGCAACGGCACGATTCCCTGCTCCTCGAGCTCGATGATCGACTTGAGATACATCTCTGTCGTGTCGATGAGGTCGTTCACGTCCCACGCTCTCTTCTCGCCGTTCCGACGCATCGTCGGCAATCCACGCACCCGGCGGATGACGCCGGGTGCAACCGCCTCCCATTTTAGGTGCGGCAGGCGCAAAGGCGTATTCCTCCGGTCACGGCTGCAACCGCACCGCAGACCATTCCGCCGCCTCATCGAGCGCCGCGGGAGACCCGTCGCGACTCGTGAAGAGGTACCGGTCGTGCATGCGGTTGCGCCGCCCCTGCCAGAACTCGATCTCGTACGGCGCGACCCGGTAGCCGCCCCAGTGCTCGGGCCGCTCGACGTCCCGGTCGGCGAAGCGGTCCTCCAGCTCACGGACGCGCGCGTGGAACTCCTCGCGATCGCGGATGGGCTGCGACTGGTCCGAGGCCGCGGCTCCCAGCTGCGAGCCGCGCGGACGGATGGCGAAGTAGTCGTCCGATTCCTGCGCCGTCACCCGGGTCGCGATCCCGCGCACCCGCACCTGCCGCTGCATGTCGTGCCACGGGAAGACGAGGGCGACCCGCGGATGGGCCTCGATCTGGCGGCCCTTCGCGGACAGGTAGTTCGTGTAGAAGACGAAGCCGCGCGCGTCGAAGCCCTTGAGGAGGACGATGCGGGCGGCCGGGCCGGCGTCGGCGGCGGTCGCCACGACCATCGCGTTGGGCTCGCCCAGGGTCCGCCCCGCGTCCTCGTACCAGCCCGTGAAGATCCCGTGCGGGGTCTCCGCCGGCAGGTCGAGGTCCGCATCGTCGTACTCGACCCGCTGCCGGGCCAGCTCCGCCATCGCCTCCTGCGCCGAGGCCGTGAGCGGTGCCGCGTCCGCGGCACCGCCCGTCGTCTGCTCCGTCTCACTCATGGTGCTCACGCTACTCCGAACCACCGCGAGGGCGGGCGGAGGAGCGGACCGCGCGCCGTCACCAGCGCACTCCCGTTCTCCGGCCGCCCCCGCGACCCGTGACGCAGCGACTCACTCGGGCCGGTGCGGCAGGTAGATCTCCTCGAACATCCGCTGACCGAAGCTCGTGAGGTCGACCGGGTCATCGGCATAGCCGTCCGCGAACTCGATGTAGTCGCCGGTGTCCTCGTGGCCCTCCTCCTGGGCGATCCCCAGCCACTTGTCGTACGCCTCGTCCAGGCGGTTCGCCGCATCCTCACCGTCCAGTGCGTCCGAGGCGAGCGTCTTCTCCCGCAGCCCGTCGACCGCGTCCTGGAGCGCGTCGTTCGCGTCGGGCTCGAGGCGCACGATGTCGCCGCCCTTCTCCTGCAGCTCCGTGACCGCGTCCGCGACGAAGGCGGTGGAGGCCTCAAGGCTGCCAGCGTTCGACTGGGCGTAGGAGTCGAAGATCAGCTGCTGGGCCGCCAGCGGCAGGTTCGTGTAGCCGGGGCCCGCCACCACGGCGGTGGGGCTGCGGCCCCAGGCCGCGTCCTCCGGGTACGTCACGTGCGGGGCCACCTCGAGGAATCCGTACTCGGAGCCGATCCGCAGACCGCCCAGCGTGCAGTCGATCGTGTTGCGCTGGAGCGCCTCGTAGGTCTCCGTGAACTGCATGGAGACCGGCGAGGCCCCCAGGCCCTCGACGATCGCCAGGTCCGAGGCCGAGCCCACGCGGATCTGCTTGCCGTGGAAGTCGTCCAGGGAGGTGACGGGGTCCGTGCACATGAGCGCGTTGGACGTCTCGAACATGACGGGGCGCAGGAAGGTCACGCCCATCGACTCGTAGTTCTCGACGATCTCCGGCGTGTTCCAGGCGACGTCCATCATCGCCGCGGTCGTCGCGACCTCCGTGACGTACGGGCTGGACGGGGTCGACGGCGCCAGATTGATGAGCTCGTTGATGGCCGCGTACTTGCTGGGCGTGTAGATGGGGATCTCGACGCCGATGTCGATGCGGCCGTCCGCGGTCGCCTCGGTCACGTCATCGAAGGCCGCGATCGCCTGCCCCCACGCGGGCTCCAGCGTGATCTTCCCGCCGGACAGCTCGTTGACGTGGTCCATGAAGGCCTGCTCGGCCTCACCCGTGTGCCCCTGGGCCGACTGCGCACCGGGCTGGTAGGTGAGGGTCACGGGCTCCATGTCCGCGAGCGCCTCCTGGTACTCCTCCGCCGTCGCGCCGTACTCGACGCCGTCGCCCGCGCCGGCTCCTTCGGCCGACTGGCCAGCGGTGCCCGCACAGCCGGCGAGGCCGACGAGCGCCGTCGTCCCCACCACGGCGAGTGCGCGTGTGATCGCAGTTCTCAAGGGTGTCCTCCACTCTCCATCGAATGTGAGCCCCGTGCGGCGGTCCCGCGGCCGTCCGGGCGAGGACCGCATCGCGCGGCGCCTGTGCCACGGGGTCCTCGACCACGCACTCTACCTGTTGATTGAACGCTCGACCAGTACTGTTCCAGAAGAAGTCCCCCGGCCATCCGCAGCGAAGGCCGTCACATAGACTCGCCCGCGTGAGCACAGACACGAACACTCCCGCAGACATCGTCATCCCCGACAGCCTCAAGCCCGCCGACGGCCGCTTCGGCGCGGGGCCCTCCCGGGTCCGCCCCCAGCAGATCGACGCACTGGCCGCCGCGGGCCCGTCCCTCCTGGGGACCTCGCACCGCCAGGCACCCGTGAAGGACCTCGTGGGGCGGGTGCGCGACGGCCTCGCGGACCTCTTCTCCCTGCCGGCCGGCTACGAGGTCGTCCTGGGCAACGGCGGGTCCACCGTCTTCTGGGACGCCGCGACGTTCGGCCTGGTCCGCTCGCGGGCCTCCCACGCCCAGTTCGGCGAGTTCGGCTCGAAGTTCGCGAAGGCGACCGCAGCCGCTCCGTTCCTCGAGGACTCCCTCATCGTTGACGCCGCCCCCGGCACCTCGGCGCTGCCGCAGGTCGATGACTCCGCGGACATCTACGCGTGGCCGCACAACGAGACTTCGACGGGCGTCGCCACGGAGATCCGTCGGCCCGCCGGCATCGCGGACGACGCGCTCGTCGTCATCGATGCGACCTCGGCCGCAGGCGGCATCCCCGTCGACATCGGGCAGACGGACGTCTACTACTTCGCACCGCAGAAGAACTTCGCGTCGGACGGCGGACTGTGGATCGCGATCCTCTCCCCGCGGGCCATCGCCCGGGTCGAGGAGATCGCCGCCAGCGATCGGTGGATCCCGGAGTCGCTCAACCTGCTGACGGCGCTGGAGAACTCGCGCAAGAACCAGACGTACAACACCCCGGCGCTGGCCACCCTCGTCCTGCTCGCGGAGCAGATCGAGTGGATGAATGACAACGGCGGACTGGGCTGGGCGGGTCAGCGCACCCAGGAGTCCTCCGGCCTCGTCTACGCGTGGGCGGAGGCGTCCCCGGTCGCCACTCCGTACGTCGCGGATCCGGCCGACCGCTCGCAGGTCGTCGCGACAATCGACTTCGCGGATACCGTCGATGCCGCTGCCCTCGCGAAGGTCCTGCGCACCAACGGGATCGTCGACGTGGAGCCCTACCGCAAGCTGGGTCGCAACCAGCTGCGGATCGCCACCTTCACCGCCGTCGACCCGGCGGATGTGCGCGCTCTCCTGGCCTGCATCGACCACGTCCTGGAGCAGTGGGGCGCGGTCGCACCGGCCTGATCGCACTCCCGCACACAGCACGAGGGGCTGGCGCCATCGACTGGTGCCAGCCCCTCGTGCTGTTGGCGGGCGCTCCCGCACCCGCTGGCGCCCGTGTGCGGATCAGCCGGACACGGGCCCCACCCGTCAGGCCGGCACGGCCGTCACGAAGTGGTGGATGACGGTGCCGGTGAAGACCGCCAGGGCCAGGGCCGCGCACGCGAACTCGATGAGGATGCCGATCCCGGCGGCCTTGAGCGCCGCCCAGCTGGTGTCCCACGCCTGGCGGGGGTCGCCCAGGCGGTGCCACTCAGCAGCCCACAGCCCTGCGACGAAGCCCACCAGCAGACCCACGACGGGGATGACGAAGAACCCCACGACCGCCAGCACGCCGCCGATCAGCAGCGATCTGTTGGGGATGCCCCGCTCCTTGAGGCGCCGGCCGGTCAACACCCAGCCGGCAGCCATGCCGAGGGCGACGAGGACCGTGATCGCGGCGAACGCAGACCAGCCCGGTCCCGTGCCCACGACGATCGCCCACACGAGTGCCGCGACCGCGATGGTCGCCGAGCCCGGCAGAACGGGGACGACGATCCCCACGATGCCCACGAGCATCGCCAGGGCGGCGAGCACGGTGACGATGATGTCTGCGGTCATGGGGAAGGCTCCGTTCGTGTGGCCTCGGGCAGGCAGGTCATCCAGTCGAGTCTACGGACGCTCCGCCGCGGGCCGCATCCCAGGACGGCCCCTGCGCCGCACTGTGATGGACCTGTGACGCGGCCGCCTCAGGTGTGCGCTGTGCCGCCCCGACCGTCGTAGCTGAGCCGGACGAAGCGCCGCGACCGGCGCACGTACCGCACCCGCAGGTTCTTCGCCGTCATCATCCACACGACTCCGATGAGGAACCCCACCGCGCCCGAGGCCGCCCCGACTCCCAGCGCCGCGCGGGCACCCAGCGTGTCCGCGACCCACCCGGCGAACGGTGCGCCGATCGGCGCACCGCCCAGCAGCACCGCGAGGTAGATCGACATGACCCGTCCCCGGACCCCGGCCGGAGTCGTCGACTGGACGTACGCGTTGGCCGCGGTGAGCATCGTGATCGACGCCAGTCCCACCGTCGTGAGGACGATTGCGAACGTCGCGTAGGTGGGCATGAGCGCGGAGGCCGCACAGGCTGCGCCGAAGGCGCCCGCGCCCCAGAAGATCATCCGCAGGCGGGGCCGCTCGCGGCGGGCGGCCAGCAGTGCCCCGGTCAGCGAACCCACTGCCAGGACGGAGTTGAGCAGACCGAACCCGGTGGCGTCACGGCCGAACTCCATGCGCGCCATCGTCGCCGTGTAGATGTTGAAGTTGATGCCGAAGGTCGACACGACGAACAGGATCGACAGGACGACGAGGATGTCCGGGCGGGTGCGCAGGTACCGGAAGCCGCCCATGACTCCCCGGCCGGGGCCTCGGCGGGTCTCCCGGGACGGGGAGTGCAGAGAGGCCCCGTCCAGCGTCAGCAGCACCGTGACGGTCGCGGCGAAGGCGAGTCCGGACAGGAGGAACACCGTCGAGGCGCCCAGCGCGGCCGTCAGCACGCCGGCCAGCGCGGGCCCCACCATGCGGGCGGAGTTGAAGGAGGCCGAGTTGAGGGAGACGGCGTTGGGCAGCAGCCGCTCCCCCACCAGTTCGGAGACGAATGCCTGCCGCACCGGCGCGTCCACGGTGGCGACGATGCCCAGGGCGAGCGCCAGGACGTAGACGTGCCACAGCTGGATGGCGTTCGTGACGGTGAGGGTGAACAGGATGAGGCCCATCGAGCCCTGCAGGATCTGCGTGAGCAGCAGCATCCAGCGGCGGCGGAAGCGATCGGCCAGGGTGCCCGCGACGGGGAAGAGCAGCAGCTGCGGACCCAGCTGCAGGGCCATGCAGATGCCCAGCGCGGTCGCGTCCTCGTCCGTCAGCTGCGTGAGGACGATCCAGTCCTGCGCAGTGCGCTGCATCCAGGTTCCGGTGTTCGACACCAGCGCCCCGCCGAACCAGCGGCGATAGTTGGGCTCTGCCAGCGACTGGAACATGGAGCTCATCCGCGCGAGTGCGCCTCCTCCGGCTGCCGGTTCAGGTCGACGAGGTCCAGCTCTTCGGCGAAGTCGTCGATGACGGCCTGGGCGGTGTGCGAGCTCTGGTGCTGGACGTCCGTCTCCGAGTGCGCGCCGCAGCCGGAGTCCAGAGCGACGATGCGTCCGTCGAAGGGCGCCCACTCGTTGGCGCAGACGCCGAACTTCGTGCGCATGCTGCCGGCGATGGGCAGGAGGAAGCCGCAGGTGGAGCACTGCGCGCGCGCCTTGCGGGCGAACTCGCCATCCGGGCCGGCGTCGGAGCGCGCCCAGCGCTTCGCCGCGTTCTCGATGCCCTCGCGGGACAGGACGCGGGCGCGGCCCAGGCCGAACTCGAAGTTGGGGACCTGGTCGATGTCGTCGCCCACGTGGACGTCGACCTGCTCGAGGCCCAGCTCCAGGTTGGGGTCGTGCTCGGTCCGCGGCAGGACGTCCTGCGGGCCCATGTCGCCGGGCTCCAGGCGCTCCTCCCACGGCACCCAGGCCGGGGACACGAGCGCGTCCGCGCCCGGCAGCAGGGCGGTCTCGCAGACCGTCGCCTTCTTCGAGCGGGGCGCGCGCGCCAGCACGGCGACCCAGTGCCAGCCGCGGTAGGCGGGGTTCGTGCACGCGAAGCTGTGGGTGACGAGGCGGGTGCCCTCGGCGACGACGCCCAGGTGGGCGCCCACCTCGGACTCGCCCGCGACCTCGGTGATCGCGGTGCGCGCGACGTCGACGGCCTCGGCGAGGACGGTGTCGAGCACCGGCGGGGCCTGGCGGCGCGGCGGACGGGCGGCGGGCGCGGCCTCGGCAGCGGCTTCGGCGGGGACGGCCTCGGGCTCAGCAGCGGCGG
Source organism: Candidatus Brevibacterium intestinigallinarum (assembly GCA_019117325.1). Lineage (GTDB taxonomy): Bacteria > Actinomycetota > Actinomycetes > Actinomycetales > Brevibacteriaceae > Brevibacterium > Brevibacterium intestinigallinarum. Next base: position 252 of record DWZY01000273.1, on the reverse strand, counting down.
CCTCGGCGGGCACGGTCGGCACGGCCTCGGCGTCGGCAGTCAGCGCAGCATCGGGGGCGGTCTCGACAGACGCCGTCCCGGTGGTGGCCTCGGGACCTCCGCCGGTCAGGGATGCCAGCCAGCGGTCGAACAGTCCGGACATCAGCCCTCCAGGTCGTCTGCGATTGCGCGGAGCACCTCCGCGACGCGGCGGGAGTGTCCACTATCAGGGTACCGCCCGCGCTGCAGACCGGCGGACGTGTCCTCGAGCAG
>DWZY01000272.1 GCA_019117325.1 Candidatus Brevibacterium intestinigallinarum | reverse complement strand
TGGGTCCGTGACCGACGTGAGACTCAGCCCAGGAGCTTGCGTCCCATCACGAGGCGCTGCACCTGATTGGTGCCCTCGTAGATCTGCGTGATCTTCGCGTCGCGCATCATGCGCTCGACCGGGTGGTCGACGACGTAGCCGGCGCCGCCCAGCAGCTGGACCGCATCCGTCGTGATCTCCATCGCGACATCGGAGGCGTACGCCTTCGCGGCCGCGCCGAAGTAGCCCAGGTCCTTGTCCTCGCGCTCGCTCTTCGCGGCGGCGACGTACGTGAGCTGACGCGCGGCCTCGAGCTTCATGCCCATGTCCGCGACCATGAACTGGATCGCCTGGAAGTCCGCGATGGCCTTGCCGAACTGCTTGCGCTCCTTGATGTACCCGATCGCGTAGTCCAGCGCTCCCTGGGCGATGCCCACGGCCTGCGCGGCGATCGTCACCCGCGTGTGGTCGAGCGTGCGCAGGGCGATCTTGAGGCCCTCGCCCTCCGCGCCCACGATGCGGTCGGCCGGCAGGTACACGTTCTCGAAGAACAGCTCGCGGGTGGGGCTGCCTTTGATGCCCAGCTTCCGCTCCTTCTCACCGAAGGTGAAGCCCTCATCGCCCTTCTCCACGACGAACGCGGTGATGTTGCGTCCGCGTGCGCCGTCCGGATCCGTCACGGCCATGACCGTGTAGAACTCCGACTCGCCCGCGTTCGTGATCCACGTCTTCACGCCGTTGAGGCGCCAGCCGTCGCCGTCGCGCACCGCCTTCGTCTTCATCGCGGCGGTGTCGGAGCCCGCTTCGCGCTCGGACAGGCCGTACGAGAAGCCCTTGCCCTCCGCCAGCTGCGGGAGGTACTTCTGCTTGACCTCCTCACCGCCGCCCAGGATGACCGGCATCGAGCCCAGCTTGTTGACCGCGGGGATGAGCGAGGACGATGCGCAGCCGCGCGCCACCTCCTCGATGACGATCGCGGTCGCCAGCGCGTCCGCGCCCACACCGCCATACTCCTCCGCCACGTGCGGAGCGTGGAAGTCGGTCGCCAGCAGCGCGTCGTGCGCCTCCTGCGGGTACCGCGACTGCTCGTCGACCTCCGCCGCGAACGGCGTGATCTTGTCCTCGACGACCTCGCGCACAGCCGCGCGCAGCTCGTCGTGCTCCTCAGTGGGGCGGTAGAGATCGAAAGTCATCCTCAGCTCCTTCTGGTCGGCCCACCGGGTCGACCGTGTCCTGTTCCTGGAGGTGACAGCCGCCCGTGCGGGCGCCCGTCGTGGGGTTTGGTCTCAGTCGCGCGACGCACCATCCGCGACGCGCTGGGCGAGTGCCCGGCCCTTCGCCTGTGCAGTCTCGCGCAGGCCGGCACGGTGCCGGTCGAGCGCCGCGCGCAGGTCGGGTGCCGTCACATCGCCGGGTTCCTGTCGCGCTCCGCTGGTCCCGGCCTCGGTCGCCGCGAGGATGCGCACGGCCAGCAGGCCCGCGTTGTGGGCGCCGCCCACGGACACGGTCGCGACCGGCACTCCGGAGGGCATCTGGACGATCGACAGGAGGGAGTCCATCCCGTCGAGGTGCTTGAGCGGCACCGGCACGCCGATGACCGGCAGCGACGTGAGGGAGGCGAGCATGCCCGGCAGGTGAGCCGCACCGCCGGCACCGGCGATGATGACGTCGAGGCCGCGATCGGCCGCTGTCCTGCCCCACTCGACCATGTCCTCCGGCATCCGGTGCGCGGAGACGACCTCGGCCGTGTACGGGATCCCGAACTCGTCGAGTGCGGTGGCCGCGGCCTGCATCGTGGGCCAGTCCGAGTCCGACCCCATGACGATGCCCACCCGGGCAGATCCGGGGGCCGCCGGCCTCGCCTGCTCCCCCGCCGCCGAGGCCGTGGTCACCGTCGCACCGGCCGCCGAGGCCGTGGTCGCCGCAGCAACAGTCGCCGGGGCCGCGGTCGCCTCGGATGCGTCCGCCGCGTCGTCCGTCGGGAGGTCCGGGTGCGGGTTCGTGTCCACGCCCGCGATGAAGTCCGCCGCGTGGCGGGCCCGCGCGACGAGTGCGGCCGGGCTGCCCGTGCCGGTCAGATTCACGTGGCCCAGCTTGCGGCCGGGACGCACCTCCTTGCCGTACATGTGGACCTTGACGGCCGGATCGTGCGCGAGCACGTGGAGGTACGCGTGATAGAGGTCTGCGTGGTCCGCGCCCAGCACGTTCACCATCGCGGTGAGCGGGGCCAGCGGCGCGGGATCGCCCAACGGCAGGTCGAGGACCGCGCGCAGGTGCTGCTCGAACTGGCTCGTGACGGACCCGTCCTGCGTCCAGTGGCCGGTGTTGTGCGGGCGCATCGCCAGCTCGTTGACGAGGTACCCGTCGTGGACCTCGAACATCTCCATCGCCATGACGCCGGTGACGCCCAGGCGGGTGGCGAGCGCGATGACGTCGCTCTGGATGCGCTGGGACAGCTCCGGCGTCAGATTCGGGGCCGGTGCGACGGCCTCCTTGCAGACGCCGTTCTCCTGCACCGTCGCGACGACCGGCCAGACGGCGGTCTGGCCCGACGGGGAGCGGCCCACCATGACCGCCAGTTCGCGCTGGAAGTCGACCTTCTCCTCTGCCAGCAGCGGTCCGGGCGCGTCTGCGAACCAGTCTGCGGCCTCGGCGGGGTCATGGATGACGCGGACGCCGTGGCCGTCGTAGCCGCCGCGCGGGGTCTTGAGGATGAGCGGCAGGCCCAGCCGGCCCGCGGCCTCCTCGAGCTGCTCGACGGAGGACACCTCCGCCCAGCGCGGGTTGGGCAGGCCCAGCTCGTCGATCTTCCGGCGCATGACCAGCTTGTCCTGCGCGTGGATGAGCGCGTCCGGGCCGGGGTGCACGCGGTGGCCTGCGGCCTCGAGTGCGCGCAGGTGCTCCGGCGGCACGTGCTCGTGGTCGAAGGTGAGGACATCGACCGTCTGCGCGAAGGCGAGCAGGGTGTCCCAGTCCTTGTAGTCGCCCACGGTCACGTGTGCGGTCACCTGTGCGGCGGAGGACCCCTCCGTCTCACTGAGGACATGGAAGGAGACGCCCAGCGCCTCGGCTGCGGGTGCCATCATCCGAGCCAGCTGTCCGCCGCCCACGACACCGATCTTGGGGAAAGTCACGGGGTCCAGTGTATGCGCGCCGAACAGGGAGCGGTGCGTCGGCCAGTATCCTGGCGGGCATGGGTGTGGTGAAGGAACTGCGACGGGTGGGCAAGTTCTCCGCCGTCGGCACGGTTGCCTTCATCATCGACATCGGCGTCTTCAACCTCCTGCGCCTCGATCCCGTGGGGATGGGGCCGCTGTGGGCGAAGGTCCTCTCCGTCACCGCCGCGACGACCGTGTCGTGGATCGGCTCGCGCTACTGGACCTTCCGCGACGGGCGGTCGAACTCGCCCGTGAAGGAAGCGCTCGGGTTCTTCGCCGTCAATGCGGTCGGCATGCTCATCGCCCTGCTCTGCCTGTGGTTCTCGCACCACCTGCTGGGGCTGACCTCCGCGTTCGCGGACAATGTGTCCGGCAACATCGTGGGTGTCCTGCTGGGCAACGTCTTCCGGTACCTCATGTACCGCCACGTGCTCTACCGGCCGCCTCGCGGCGCGCCGCGGGCTCCGCGCCGCGAGGTCGTGAGTCTCGACGATCGATCCGGGAGCTGAGGGCCGTCCAGTCCGAGGCTCCTCCAGTGTGATGGCCATCCAGCCCGGGTGCCCTCCAGTCTGAGAGCCATCCAGCCCGGGTGACCTCTGGACTGACGACCCGGCTCAGCCGCCCAGCGCCAGGAGCGGGATCTCCAGCTCGTCCGGCGTCACGCCGCCGTGGTGCCCCAGCAGGGACAGCGCGGCGGGCGAATCGCGCTCCGTGTCGACGATCCCGAATCCGTCCGCGCCGATGACGATGAGGTCGCCGATCCGCGGCAGGTTCCGCTCGCGGACGGGACCGAACAGCCCGGCGGCGACGGCCTCGGCGCGGGTCAGCACCGTTCCCCGGTCACCCACGAGTGCGCGGAACGCGGCGAGCGCGTCCGCCTCCGCCCCCGGGCGCGCGTACAGGTGTGTGGCCCGCGGCTCTCCCCCGACGGCGCGCAGCAGATCTCGCTCCTGCGGGTGGACGGCCAGGTCGAGGCGGGTCTCGTGCGGGACGTCGATCATCCCGTGGTCCGCGGTGAGTGAGAGGACTGCATCGGACGGCAGCGCGTTCGCCAGCCGGCGCATGCTGCCGTCGACCCGCTCGAGCTCCTCGAGCCACTCCCACGAGTCGACCCCGTGCATGTGCCCGTTCTTGTCGAGCGCACCCCAGTAGAGGTAGACGATCCGCGATCCGGGCGCACGCAGCTCCTCGAGCGCGTGGTCGACCCGCTCGTCCAGCGTCCGCGAGCCGCGGAAGCGCGCCCCGCGCATCGAGCCGCGGTTGAGGCCGCGTCCGTCGAACTTGGGCTCCCCCAGGTTCACGGCGTCGATCCCGCCAGCGATGAGTCTGTCGAAGAGGGTCGCGTCCGGGACCCACACGCGGCCGTCGACGGACTCGGAGCCGGTCAGCTGGTTGAACACCTCATCGGTGTCCGGGTCCAGCAGGGTGTAGCCCATGACGCCGTGCGCGCCGGGCAGCAGTCCGGTCGCCAGCGAGGACAGCGAATTGGCGGTGGTCGAGGGGAAGCCCGCACTCAGCAGCGTCTCGTCCGGCAGCAGCGACCGGAGGAAGGGGGCGTGTGCGGCGCGCCGGCGCAGAAGCCGGGAGCCCAGCCCGTCGATGAGGACGACGACCGCGGTGCGCGCCGCAGCGGCCGGCGCGATGCGCCGGGCGCGGTCGACGGCCTCGGGCTCGAGGATGTGCTCACCGCCCACGGCCAGCGCGGCCGCCGGGATGACATCGGACAGGAGCGGACCGGCGTAATCGGGGGCGGGCACGTAGAGCGCCTCGGGAGCCATGGGCTCACCGGCTCCCGTGCACGGCCCGGAACGAGGCCCGCCGCAGGTCGAGCGCGAACGTCTGCGCCCGCGACACGGCCTCGGGACCCTCCGCCTGGGCGGACACGCGCAGGGTGAGGTCCTCGGACAGGAGGCTGCCGCCGTAGCCGTGGTCCGCGTCGCACTGCGGGTCCGCGCAGGTCTCCGGGAACGTGTCGATGCGGGTCGTCGAGCCCCAGCCCAGGGTGAGCGACACCTCGACGGGGTCCTGGCCGGGCTCGAACGCGGCGGGCTTCTCGAAGGTGCGACCGATGAGCACGGTGCTGATCTCCGAGAGCTCGACGGCCTCGGAGGATGTCATGGCCCGGGGCGGCTGGCCCAGGGGGCGCGGCGCGGGGTCGTCGTCGACGTGCGCAATGAGGAGACGGGTGGGGGTGATCGCGAACGCGGTCACGTGCCGATGGATCGAGTCGAGGTCCACGTGGGTGTCGATGTGCACGAAGTGCGACTCGATGGTCTCGCCGAAGAGGCTCTCGACGATCATCGTGCCCGCGAGCTGCGGGTAGTAGCCCGCCGCCTGGAGCTCCGTCACGAGTTCATGGGGAATTGCCATGCGCACAGCATATGCGCCACCTCATCCCCCTATGCTCGTGACCATGACGCACTACCCCGCACACTGGGAGGCCGATGTCGTCCTCCGCGACGGCGGCACGGCCCACCTGCGCCCCATCGTCCCGTCCGACGCGGACGCCCTGCAGGCGATGCACCGGGCCCAGTCGCCCGAATCCATCTACCTGCGCTTCTTCGCGCCCATGCCCCAGATCCCCGCGAAGGACCTGGACCGGTTCGTCACCGTCGACTACCGGGACCGCGTCGCCTTCGTCATGATCGTGGGCGACGAGCTCATCGGGGTGGGCCGCTACGACCGCATCGACGCGGACTCGGCAGAGGTCGCCTTCAACATCGCGGACGCCCATCAGGGCCGCGGGATCGGCTCGATCCTGCTGGAGCACCTGGCCGTCGCGGCGCGCGAGGTGGGCATCAGCGTCTTCACCGCCGAGGTCCTCCCGCACAACCGCTCGATGCTGCAGGTCTTCACGGCCGCCGGCTACGAGGTCTCGCGCGAGTTCGAGGACGGCGTCGTCGCCGTCCGCTTCGAGATCGACCCGACGGATCGCGCGCGGGCCGTCATCGCCTCCCGCGAGCACCGCGCGGAGGCCCTGAGCGTCCGCTCGATCCTGCACCCGTCCTCGGTCGTCGTCATCGGTGCCTCCCGCAAGCGGCACTCGACGGGAAACCTGCTGGTCCGCAACCTCACCTCGGCCGGCTTCCAGGGCACCCTCACGGTCGTCCACCCGGAGGCGGAGTCGATCGCGGGCGTGCCGACCGTCCGCAGCCTCGACGACCTCACCGAGCCCGCGGACCTCGCCGTCATCGCGGTGCCCGCCGCATCCGTCTCCGACGTCGTCCGCGACTGCGCGGCCCACGAGGTCAAGGCCGTCGTCGTCATCTCCTCCGGCTTCGCCGAGGCGGGCCCGGAGGGCCTCGCGCTGCAGCGCGAGATGGTCGCGACGGCCCGCTCCCACGGCATGCGCGTCGTGGGCCCCAACAGCTTCGGCATCGCCAACACCGCCGAGGACGTGTCCCTGAACTCGTCCCTGTCCCCCTTCCTGCCCGAACGGGGCAGCCTGGGACTCTTCAGCCAGTCCGGCGCCCTGGGCACCGCCCTCCTGGCCCGCGCGACCCGGCTGGGCCTGGGCATCTCCACCTTCGTCTCCGCCGGCAACCGCGCGGACCTGTCCGGCAACGACCTCCTCCAGTACTGGGAGGAGGATCCGGAGACGCGAGCCGTGGGCCTGTACCTCGAGTCGATCGGCAACCCGCGCAAGTTCGCCCGCATCGCCCGGCGCGTGAGCCGGGTCAAGCCCGTCGTCGTCGTGAAGTCCGACCTGACGGGACAGGAGCTGCCGCCCGGCCACCAGGTGCGGCTCACCGGACTGGAGGAGCGGGCCTCGGGCGCTCTCAACGAGATCCTCGCGCAGGCGGGCGTCATCCGCGCCGATTCGATCCGGCAGCTCTTCGACATCGCCCAGGTGCTCGCCGCCCAGCCGCTGCCGGCGGGCCGCCGCGTGGGCATCGTGGGAAACTCCGCGGCGATGGCGACCCTGCTCGTCCAGGCCGCCCGCGCAGAGGGCCTCGTCGTGACGCGGACGCCGGTCTCCCTCCACCCGGAGGTGCGGGCCGACGAGTTCGGGACCGCACTCGCGGAGGTGTTCGCGGACGACGACGTGGACTCCGTCATCGTGAGCTTCACGCCCTCGGCCGGGGCCTCGGAGCCGGAGATCGCCGAGGTCCTGTCCGAGCAGGCCGCGCAGGCCCGCCAGACGACGATCGCCTGCTTCTCCGGCGTCCAGGGCGTCCGGGACGAGCTCACCGCCTTCGTCCCGGGCGAGTCCGGCGCCCCCGTCGCCCGCACGGTCCCCAGCTACTTCGGCCCGGAGGACGCGGTCACCGCGCTGGCCCGCACGACCGACTACGCGATGTGGCGCAGCGACGACCACGGCGCGTACCCGGAGCTCGAGGGCATCGACCGGCGGGCGGCCCGCGCGATCATCGACGAGGCGCTCGACGAGCTCGAGCAGGCGCCGGACGGAGCGCAGGACGACGACCCGGACGGCGTGGGCCCCGACGCGGTCCTGCTCGACCCCGCCCGCACGCGCGCGCTGGCGGCCGCCTACGGCATCCCGGTCCTGCGGCACGTCACGACCGCGAGCGTCGAGGAGGCGCTGGCCGCCGCCGAGGACCTGCAGTACCCCGTGGCCCTCAAGGCGGTGCACACGCGGCTGCGCCACCGGATGGAGCTGGGCGGCGTCCGCCTCAACATCGAGTCCCCCGAGGAGCTGCGGGACGACTACCAGCAGATCCGCGCGATCATCGACGCGTTCACCGCAGACGGGCCGTA
>DWZY01000271.1 GCA_019117325.1 Candidatus Brevibacterium intestinigallinarum | reverse complement strand
GCGCGCGGCCTCCTCATTCCACAGTCCCAGCTGGATCCAGAGCGTCTGCGCGCCGATCTCCACGGCCTCCCGCGCGACCTCCGGCAGGTCGTCGTGCTTGCGGAACACGTCGACGATGTCCGGCACCTCCGGCAGATCCTCCAGTGAGGCGTAGACCGGGTGGCCCAGGATCTCCTTCTCGCGCGGGTTGATGAAGTAGACCCGGAAGGACGACGAGGACAGCAGGTACGTGCCCACGAAGTTCGAGGCGCGGGAGGGCTTCGCGGACGCGCCCACGATCGCGATCGACTGCGCCTCCTTGAGCATCCGCAGCCGTTCCCCCGCGGAGGGACCCTCCCAGGTGCGTGCGGTCGTCTCCGTCATCGTCACTCCACTCCTTCCGCTGCCGCGGTCAGTGCCTGGTCCAGATCCCACAGGATGTCATCGATGTCCTCGAGCCCCACGGAGATGCGGATGAGGTCCGGCTTCACGCCGCCGGCCTCCAGCTGCGCGGCGCTCAACTGCTGGTGCGTCGTCGAGGCCGGGTGCAGGACGAGCGTCCGCGCGTCGCCCACGTTGGCCAGGTGCGAGGCCAGCTGCAGGCTGCCGATGAACGCCTCGCCCACGGCGCGTCCGTCGCGCCCGCCCGCGGCCGCGACGCCGAAGGAGAAGACGGACCCGGCGGCCGTCAGGTACTTCCCAGCACGCTCGTGGTGCGGGTGCGAGGGCAGCCCCGAGTAGTTGAAGTACGCGATCCGGGGGTCGGCCTCGAGCCACTCCGCGACGCGCTGCGCGTTCGCCACGTGTTCGTCCATGCGCTGCGGCAGGGTCTCGACTCCCTGGAGCAGCTGCCACGCGGACTGCGGGGACAGGGCGGGTCCGATGTCGCGCAGCTGCTCGGAGCGCAGGCGCGTGAGGAAGCCGAACTCGCCGAAGTTGTCCCACCACGACAGGTCGTTGTACGTGGGCACAGGCTCCGTCATGAGGGGGAAGTTCCCGTTGCCCCAGTCGAAGCGGCCGGACTCCACGACGACGCCGCCCAGGGTCGTCCCGTGCCCGCCCAGGAACTTCGTCGCCGAGTGGATGACGATGTCCGCGCCGTGCTCGATCGGTCGGCACAGGTACGGCGTGTTGAGCGTCGCGTCGACGATGAGCGGGATGCCCGCGCCGTGCGCCACCCGCGCCAGGCCCTCGAGGTCCGCGATCTCCGACGACGGGTTCGCGATGAGCTCCGTGTAGACCGCGCGCGTCTCCGGGCGCAGTGCGGCTTCGAAATCCGTGGGGTCCGTGCCGTCGACGAACGTCGTGTCGATGCCGAACCGGCGCAGGGTCACGTCCAACTGGGTGACGGTGCCGCCGTACAGCTGGGAGGAGGCGACGATGTGGTCGCCGGACTGGGCGAGCGCCGCGAAGACGAGGAACTCCGCGGACATGCCCGACGCCGTGGCGACCGCCCCGATCCCGCCCTCCAGGCTGGCGATGCGCTCCTCGAACGCCGCGACCGTGGGGTTGCTGATGCGCGAGTAGATGTTCCCGTACTTCTGCAGCGCGAAGAGGTTCGCTGCGTCGTCCGCGTCCTTGAAGACGTACGACGTGGTCTGGTGGATCGGCACGGCGCGCGAGCCGTGCACCGCGTCAGGCACGCCGCCGGCGTGCAGCGCGCGGGTGCGGAAGCCGAACTGGTGGTCGGACAAAAGGGGTTCCTGTCTCTCGTGAACGGTGCCGGACGGACGGGGGACGGTCGTCAGGACCGGGCGCCCGCCGCCTGCGGGTGCCCGACGATCCCGGCGATCTCCTCCACCGCGTGGGCATTGGTCAGTGACGTCGTGTCTCCGAGCGTAGTGTGCTCGAACAGCTGGGTGAGGAGTCGTCTCATGATCTTGCCCGACCGGGTCTTGGGGACCTCGGGCACGGCGATGACGTGGGCCGGCTTGGCGATGGGGCCGATCCGCTGGGAGACGTGGGCGCGCAGCGTGTCCCGCAGGCGGGTCGCATCGACGCCTGCGGCGGCGCGGTCGAGGACGACGAACGACAGGACGGCGTGACCCGTGAGCGGGTCGTGGGTGGGCGCGGTGCCCGCCTCGACGACCCACGGGTGGGCGACGAGGGCGGACTCGATCTCGATCGTCGAGAGGCGGTGGCCGGACACGTTGATGACGTCGTCGACCCGGCCCAGGACGGTGATGTCGCCGTCAGCGTCCACGCGGGCGCCATCGCCGGAGAGGAACCAGCCCCGCTCGCCGAAGTGGGCCCAGTAGGAGTCGAGGAACCGCTGGGGCTCCTTCCAGACCGTGCGGGCGGCGGACGGGCCGATCCCGTCGACGACGAGGAGGCCCTGCTCGCCGGTCGGGGTGTCCGTCCCGTCCTCGTCGACGACGCGGACGCTCAGGCCCGGCAGCGGGCGTGTCGCGCAGCCGGGCTTGGGCGCGGCCTCGGCGTCGTCGCGCCAGACCGTGTCCTGCGGGCGGGGGGAGAGCACGCAGGAGCCGGTCTCGGACTGCCACCACGTGTCGATGACGGGGGCGGTGCCGGCACCCACCTCGCGGCGCAGCCAGGACCAGGCCTCGGGATTCACCGACTCGCCCACGGTGCCGACGACGCGGATGGAGCTGAGGTCCCAGCGGTCCGCGGGACGCTCACCGGCGGCGGGGGTCGAGCCGAACGCACCCATGTGCGAGCGGACCAGGGTGGGCGCGGTGTAGTAGGTCGTGACGCCGTAGCGCTCGATGATCTCGAAGTGGCGGCCCGGGTGCGGCACCTGCGGGGTGCCCTCGTAGATCACCTGGGTGACGCCGTTGAGCAGCGGCCCGTAGATCTCGTACGTGTGGGCGGTGACCCACGCCAGGTCCGCGGTGCACCAGTGGACGGCGTCGGCGACCTTCTGCGGGTCGTTGACGGCGTCCTCGTCGTGGGCGACGAGGTCGAAGAGGAGCGCGTGGGTGAACGCGGTCTGCGTGAGGTAGCCGCCGGTCGTGTGGACGAGCCCCTTGGGGCGTCCCGTCGTGCCGGAGGTGTAGATGATGAAGAGCGGGTGCTCCGCGTCGAAGGGCTGCGGCTCGTGGTGGGGGGAAGCCTCTGCGAGGGCCTCGTGCCACCAGACGTCGCGGCCGTCGGTCCACGGGATGTCGTCGCCGGTGCGGCGGACGACGAGGACATGCTCGACGTGGTCGAGGCCCGCGACGGCCTGGTCCGCGGCGTCCTTGACGGGGACGGCCGCACCGCGGCGGAACTGGCCGTCGGAGGTGACGAGCACCTTCGCGCCGGTGTCCTCGACGCGGAAGCGGAGGGCGTCCGCGCTGAATCCGCCGAACACCAGCGAGTGGACGGCGCCGATCCGGGCGCAGGCCAGGGTGATGATGACGGTCTCCGGGATGACCGGCAGGTAGATGACGACGCGGCCGCCGGCCGTCACCCCCAGGGCGGTGAGTGCGTTCGCGGCCCGCGACACCTCGTCCTGGAGCTGCCCGTAGGTGACGGTGCGGCGGTCGCCGGGCTCACCCTCGAAGAGGAGGGCCGGCTTGTCGCCGAAGCCCGCCCGCACGTGCCGATCGACGCAGTTCTCCGCCGCGTTGAGCGTTCCGCCGGCGAACCACTCGATCCGCGGGATCGTGTACTGCGGGACCCCGTCCTCGTCGGTGCCACTGCTGTCCGTGTCGATACGACGCGGCGGCTCGAAGGTGTGGGCGGTGTCCCAGGGCCTGGACCAGTCGAGCCTGCCGGCCTGCCGCTCCCAGAATGCGATGCGGGTGGAATCAGTCATGACCCCCATCCAACTCGGACCGAGCCGATGGGGGTCATGGACCGTCATGTTCCGTCATGGACGGACGTCAGTCGTCGTCATCGTCCCCGTCGTCGTCACCATCGTGCCGGGAGGACACGATGTCGCCCGAGGCCGCATCGACCTCGATCTCCTGCTCCCCGCCGCCTGCCTCGGGGTGGATCGAGACGTCCCAGCGCAGGGTGCCGTCGTCCT
>DWZY01000024.1 GCA_019117325.1 Candidatus Brevibacterium intestinigallinarum | reverse complement strand
GACGACCAGCGCGGGGCGGAATCGCGACACGAGCACCTCTGCGATGGCCGGGGCGTCGAGCACCCGCAGCTCGACGCCGGCGGCCGCCGCGGCCTCCGCCATCTGCGTCAGCACAGTCGCGGGCGCTGCGGGGTGGGGCTTGAACGCGAAGGAGGTCATCCCGCGCTCGGCCGCCGCCCGCACCATGTCCGCGTGCAGGGTCGCCTCCTGCTCGTCCGTCAGGAGACCCAGTGCCGCCAGGTTCTGGCCGAACCCCAGTGCGGTCGTCGCGGGATCGAGGTCCGCCAGCTGCGGGTCGGGTCCGTCCGGGCCCAGCGCCGCGATCTCCTCGATGACGGGGGTGAAGGCGGCGACCGGGGTCGTGACGGGCGTGATGCCGTACTCGGAGAGGAGCCGGGGCGTGAGCCCCTCGACGAGCGGCAGGTGGTGGAGGGCGGTCATGCGCTGGGCGCCTGACAGCGGGATCGCGCTGCGGGTGGGGCCGTAGCTCATGAGGCCGTCGGAGTGGACGCGGATGAACGACGACGAGAACACCCGGGCCAGTGCGATCGCCGGGTTCACCTGCGGTGACTCGAGCAGCAGCTCGACGGGGCCCTCTCCCAGCCCCCAGCGGTCCCGCAGTGCGGCCTCGAGGAGGACGAGGTCCTGTTCGGAGGGCTTCCACGCGGTGGGGTGGTGCGGGTGGAGGGTGTCGTTGAGGGACACGACCCGGTCGAAGCGGGCGAGAGCGGGCGCCAGTGCGGGGTTGTCCGTCAGGGGTGTCGTGAGCTCGAGCACCTGCGCGTGGTCGCTCACCAGCAGGATCCGCTCCGACACACGCCGGCGCGGCAGCCCTGCCGGATCCAGCACGGCCTGCGGATACCGTTTCTCGTCCATCGTGCCCGCGTCGATGGCCGCGGCCAGGCTCACGACCTGGAAGGCCGTCGAGGCGAGGAGCAGCTGCTTCATCGGGAGGTCTCCTGCAGGTGCGCGAACCGGTCCGGGAGATAGGGGAGGACGGCGTTGAAGCGCTTCTTCGAGGCCGCCCGCAGCTCCGCCCGCAGCACGTCCGCGGGGATCCTGTGGCTCACCTCGGTCGTGAGCGCGCTGAACTCGTGGCGGACGTCCGCCTCCATCCGGGGGAGCCTGCCCACGTGGTGCTGGAGGATCGCCAGCCAGTTGCGTGCGGCCTTGGGCCACAGCGCCTGCGACTCCGCGTCCGCGACCACGAGGTCGAAGATCCGCTGGAACGCGCGCGTGAAGTCCAGCTGGCGGCGGTCGTAGATCTGTGTGAGCGAGGTCGCGGTGCCGCGGCGATAGCAGATCCCGGGCGCGTCGATGACGGCGAAGGACCGTGCGTGCAGGTGCAGGTCCCAGATCCACGACCGGTCCTCGGCGGTCTGGAAGCCCGCTGGGAACCGGAGCAGCCCGTCGTCCAGGAGCCGGCGGTGGAAGCCTCCCGCCCACGCGTACGGATAGTCGATCATCGTCGAGTCGTGCGCCGGCAGGATGCCCGCGCGCGGCCGCAGGGGCAGTCCCCGCACGGACATGGGCGCGCGCTTGTACGACCGTGCACCACCCGTCACGGTCGTGTGGTCGCAGCGGACGAAGTCGACGTCGAGGTCTGTCAGGGCGCGGTGGACCGCGGCGAGGTGGCCCGGCCGCAGCCAGTCGTCGCCGTCGAGGAAGGCGATGTGGTCCGCACGCGCCAGGGCGAGCCCGTCGTTCCGGCTGTCGGCCAGACCGTGCGGGGTCTCGTGACGGAGGGTGTCGAAGTGGGGGAAGCGGGGCGCCCAGGTCTCCACGACCTCGGCGGTGTCATCGCTCGATCCATCGTCGACGAAGATGACCTGCAGGTCCGCCGGATCCGCGAACTGCTGCCGCAGCGAGCCGAATGTCGTGGCCAGCCGTGCCCCCTCGTCCTTCGCGGGGATGATGAGCGACAGGCGCGGTGGGGCGGTCACGGAGTGCTCCTGGCGGGTCGGGAAGGGTAGGCGAGCGAGCGGTAGGCGGAGACGACCCAGGCGGGGGCGAGCGTGCGCACCTCCGCGCGCAGGCGTCGCAGCCCCAGGCGCGCGGCGGGCCAGGCGATGCGGGGCAGCTGGCCCGTCCGCGCACGCGCAGCCAGGCGCCGCAGGTCGGCCTCGAACCGATCGTCCGGGGGGTGGAAGTAGTTGTCCGCCAGCCACTGGGCGCTGGGGAACGGGAGGTCGCCTGACACCATCTGCGCGAGGGTCCGCTCCAGGCCGGAGCCGGCGAACGCCTCGTTCAGCATCCTCTCGTTCACCCCGAAGTCGCTGATGATGAGCGTGGGCAGGCCACGGTCCAGCGATTCCAGTGCCGCGGTCGAGGACACGGTGACGAGGGCGGTGCCGGGGGTGAGGAAGTCCGACATGCGGCCGAAGTCCTCGACGAGGCGATCGGTCACCCGGCCCTCCTCCCGCAGCCGGGCCAGCAGGTCGCGGTAGCGGTGGCGCTCGTGGTGCGTCTCGTGCTCGCCCTCCCGCGACCGCAGCTTCACGACCGCCGACCGGTCCGGATCCTGCCGCACCCAGTCGTCCAGGGCCCGGAGGATCGCGATGCGGTCCTCGGCCTCGACGGGGACCTTGGCCTGGGAGGCGAAGACGAGCCGCGTGACCTGTCCGGCCGTGGTGGTCTGCTGCGGCGGCTGGCGGGAGGACAGCAGCGGCAGCCGTGACACGAGGACCTGGGCTCGGATGCCCCTGCGCGCGTACAGCCCGGAATAGGCCTGCGCCTCATGGTGCGAGTGCGTGATGAACGCATCGCCGAAGCGCCGGTGCAGCGCACCGCGCAGGGTCGCCGGCAGGCCGACTCCGGGCAGCCCGGACACCAGCGCGGGACGGCGGGGCATCCCGGCTGCGGTCGTGAAGATCTGCTCGACGACCGGACCGGTCGCCGCCGCCAGCAGGATGTCCGGCCGGGTCACGCTCAGCAGCGCCCTGAGCCTGTGCCTCTCCACGATCGGGGGGAGAACGTCCGCCCAGCTGGTCCCCGCGACGGCCGCCCGGATCTGATCCGGGGTGGGTCGGATGGGGGAGTCGACGATCACCAGGCGGGCCGACGGGGAGTCCAGTCCGTCCAGCAGGCGCGCGGCCCACTTGACGTACGACTCGCTGTCCGCGATCGCCAGGATCCGTCCGATCCGTGCGGTCATGGAGTCATCCTCAGCGCCGTCGGGGGTCGGTGTGCCGTCGCGGACCGGTCACTTGCGGAGCGAGCCGATCTTCGCGCCGGGCATGATGCGCTTGACCCCGTCGCCCAGGGCCTTCTCCAGCATGCGGACGCCGCGGCACAGCTCGATGAAGTCCGACGGCTCCATGGACGCGGACTGGTCCGAGCCCCACATCGTCGAATCGAGAGTGATGTGGCGCTCCACCGTCACCGCTCCCAGCGCGACGGCGGCCAGGGACAGCTCCGTGCCCGTCTCGTGGCCGGAGTAGCCCACCGGGACGCCATAGCGCTCCTGCATCGCGGGGATCGCGCGGAGGTTCGCCTCCTCGACCGGCAGCGGGTAGGTCGAGGTCGAGTGCATGAGCACCAGGTTCTGGCGGTCGAAGACCTCCACGGCCGCGTCCAGGATCGACCAGTCGCTCATGCCCGACGAGCAGAGGATCGGCTTGCCGGTCTGCGCCATCGCGCGGAGCAGCGGCAGATCCGTGAGCGTCGCCGAGGCGACCTTGCAGGTGAGGGCATCGAACTCGTTCTCCAGGAAGTCGACGGAGTCGATGTCCCACGGGGAGGCGAACCACTGCAGGCCCACCTCCTTCGCGTACGCGTCGATCTCCCGGTACTGCTCCCGCTCGAACTCCACCCGGTACTTGTACTCGAGGTACGTCATGCACTGGAGGAAGACAGTGATGCCGTCGGTCGCGCCGATCTCCTCGAGCACGTGCAGCAGTGCGGATTCGCTGCTGGCCGTGTCGTCGGAGATCTCATCCGGGCGGTGGATCACACGGGCCCCGGCGCGCTGCGCCTCCAGCGCGATCCCCTCGTGGTCCGTCGAGACGAGGACAGCATCGATGTGCTGCGCGGCGCGGGCAGCACATCGATCGCACGCGCCAGCAGGCTGCGGCCTGCCACCTTCTGGAGGTTCCTCAGCGGAATGCCCTTCGAGCCGCCCCGGGCGGGGATGACGGCTACGACGGGTTGACGGGTCATGCTCATAGATGAAGATGACGACAGGCCTCGGTGTCCAGTGGGTGAACTGCCCGCAGGCTGAACCTGCGGGTTTCCCCTGGCGATCCGGTGAGTGGGCCGTGGACTGCGTTTCGCTGAATCAGATCCAGGTGGGGTTCCACATCCGCAGCTGCCAGGCCTCGTGCGGGATGTAGGTGGCGGTCCAGACCGGCCAGAAGAAGGCGAAGGC
>DWZY01000270.1 GCA_019117325.1 Candidatus Brevibacterium intestinigallinarum | reverse complement strand
AGGCTTCCACACCTCCACGACCGGTCCCGTCATGCAGGCGCAGATCCAGGTCGTCGACGTCGCGGACCCGCAGGCGGCGAAGTCCCGCATCCTCGAGCGCCGCGAGGAGCTCATCGCCGCCGCCAACGAGGTCGACCCCATCCTCGTGAAGCTGGGCGGCGGCTGCCTCGACATCGTCCCCCGCCTGGTCGACACGGCCACCGGCATCCACGTGGTCGTCCACCTGGTCGTCGACGTGCGCGACGCGATGGGCGCGAACGCCGTCAACTCGATGGCGGAGCGCACCTCGGAGCTCATCGCCGGCATCGCCGGGGGCACCGCCCGCCTGCGGATCCTCACGAACCTGGCCGACCGCCGCCTGGTCCGCGCCCGCGCCGTCTTCCCCGCCGAGGTCCTGGGCGGGCCCGAGGTCGTCGACCGCATGATCGAGGGCGCCGCGTTCGCGGACGCGGACCCGTACCGCGCCGCCACCCACAACAAGGGCATCATGAACGGCATCAGCGCCGTCGTGCTGGCCACCGGCAACGACACCCGCGCGGTGGAGGCCGGCTGCCACGCGTACGCCTCCATCAGCGGCCGCTACACCGCTCTCAGCAGCTACGAGAAGAACGCGGACGGCGACCTCGAGGCGACCCTCGAGGTGCCCATGCCCGTGGGCCTCGTGGGCGGCGCGACCCGCTCCCACCCCGTCGCGCAGGCGAACGTGAAGATCATCGGAGCCGACTCCGCGGACCGCCTGGCCCGCGTCATCGCCGCGGTGGGCCTCGCGCAGAACGCCGCCGCCGTCCGCGCGCTGGCGACCGAGGGCATCCAGCGCGGCCACATGACCCTCCACGCCCGTACCGTCGCCGTCGCCGCCGGCGCGCAGGCGGACGAGGTGAGCGAGGTCGCCTCCCGGCTCGTGGCCTCGGGCACGGTCCGCAGTGACAAGGCGGAGGAGATCCTCACGATCCTCCGGTCCGAGAGGGCCTGAGCGATGAGCGACGACCGCTTCGTCCTCACCGGACCGCTGGACCCGGGCATGACCGCCGCCCAGGCCTCGGCCGCCTCCGCCGATGACCGCCGAGTCATCGTCCACGAGGTGGGCCCCCGCGACGGCCTGCAGGCCGAGCCCACCGCGCTGGATGCGCAGGTCAAGATCGACTTCGCCACCGCTCTCCTGGCCGCGGGCGTGGCCTCGCTCGAGGTCGCCTCGTTCGTCCACCCGGCCCGGGTGCCCCAGATGGCCGACGCCGAGGCCGTGGCCGGGTCGTTCCCCGCCCGCGACGGCCTGCGCCTGCTGAGTCTCGTCCCCAACCGGCGCGGCCTCGACCGCGCGCTGGCCGCCGGGGTCCGCGACATCGGCGTCTTCGCCTCCGTCACCGAATCGTTCGCGCAGGCGAACATGGGCACGACCCTCACGGGCACCCTCGACCTGGCCGCGGAGACCGCCGCCGAGGCCGTGGCCGCCTCCGCGGGCGTGCGCGGCTACCTCTCCATGTGCTTCGGGGATCCGTGGGAGGGTCCCGTGGACCGCGGGGTCGTCGTCGAGGCCTCCCTCCGCCTGCTGGAGGCCGGCTGCTCGCAGGTGGTCATCTCCGACACGATCGGTGTGGCCCATGCGGGCCAGGTCGAAGCGGTCCTCGCGGATCTGGCCCGCGCGGGCATCGGTGCGGATAGGATCGCCATGCACTTCCACGACACGTACGGGCAGGCACTCGCCAACGTCCGCACGAGCCTGGATGCGGGTGTGCGCGAGTTCGACGCGTCCGCCAGCGGGCTGGGACGCTGTCCCTTCGCCCCCGGCGCGACCGGCAACCTCGCGACCGAGGACCTGCTGTGGATGCTCCACGGCATGGGCTACGAGACCGGCATCGATCTCACGGAGCTCATGGGGGCCTCGGACGCGGTGGACGAGGCGCTGGGGCGCACGTCCGCATCGTCGGTGAAGCGCGCACTCACCCGGCAGGCCGCCGGGAACTGATCCTGACCGGGTCCCCTCGCGGGGATCCCGCGCGCCCTGCCCGCACGTGGCAGCGGCGCGCTCGAGCTGAGAGGGGACGCGATGACGCGCGGACCAGCAGGCGACGCAGCCGGTGCTGCGGAGCAGCAGGGGGAGTACCTGCACGTGTGGGGTGACACTGTGAGGGGCAACAAGCTCCTGGTGGGCGTCCTCGTCGGCATCGCGTGCGGGCTGGTGGGGCTGTACGGCGGCCGCGCGGTGGTGACCGCGCTGGGCGTCGAGGAGCAGCTCGTCGACGTCTGGTCCCTCATCACGGGCATCCTGGGCTGCCTGGCAGCAGGCGTCATCACGGCGCGGGTCAGCTCGCCCGCCCGCATCATCAGCGAGGACGCGGAGGACTCCGGCGCCCTCGCCGCGGCGATCGACGAGCTGGGCGAGGACGCGCGCGGCCTGGGAGTCCTCGAGGACGCGACGGACCTGTCCCGCGCCGAGCTCGAGGCCGCCGGCCTCACCGAGGCGTTCCGCGAGGCCGAGGCCCGGGAGGCTGCGCGCGCGGAGGTCCGCCGGG
>DWZY01000269.1 GCA_019117325.1 Candidatus Brevibacterium intestinigallinarum | reverse complement strand
ACTACGGCCACGGCACCGCCCGCCAGGCCTACGTGGGCCTCGGCGGCCAGGCCTTCATGCGCAAGAACTCCCAGGACGCGTGGAACGAGTTCCGCCCCTACTTCGACAACGCCCCCGTCTACGGCGGCGGCCCCTCGATGGAGGACTTCACCGCGCAGACCCCGCTGACCGTCGGCTCCCCCGAGCAGGTGATCGAGCGCTACCTGACCATGGCCGACCACGTGGGCGACTACCAGCGCCAGATGTTCCTCATGGACCATGCCGGTCTGCCGCAGAAGACCGTCCTGGAGCAGATCGAGCTGCTGGGCACCGAGGTGGTCCCCGTGCTGCGCCGCGAGCTCGAGACGCGCAAGCCCGCCGACGTCCCCGAGGCGCCCACCCACGCGGCCCGGGTCGCCGCCGCCGAGGCGGAGCACGGCGCCTTCGACGACGCCTACCGCTTCGAGACCGGCGACAACTGGACCGGCCTGCGCGCCGAGGACGCCGAGAGCACCACCCGCTGACCGCGCCGCCCGGCCCGGCTCGGCCCGGCCACCGCCGGGACACACCCTCGCCCCGCTCCCTGAAAGGCTCCCCCATGACCGACACCGTTCGCCTCGTCGCCCTGTCCGCCGGGCTGTCCACCCCCAGCTCGACGCGCATGCTCGCCGACCAGCTCTCCCGCACCGCCGCCGCCGCGCTCGGCCGTGACGGCGCCGAGGTCGAGGTGACCACGGTGGAGCTGCGCGAGCATGCCCACGACATCACCGACGCCCTGCTCACCCGCTTCCCCGGCGAGCGGCTGTCCATGGTGATCGAGTCCGTGCGCGCGGCCGACGCGGTCATCGCCGTGACGCCGGTGTTCAACCTCGGCCCCTCCGGCCTGTTCAAGACCTTCTTCGACGCGATCGACATCGAGGTCTGGAACGACAAGCCGGTGCTGCTGGGCGCGACCGCCGGCACCGCGCGACACTCCCTCGCGATCGACTACGCGATCCGCCCGCTGTTCGGATACCTGAAGGCGCAGGTCGTGCCGACCGCCGTCTTCGCGGCGTCGGCCGATCTCGGTGCCGACACCGAGGGCCAGGCCGATGAGCAGCCGCTCGCGGTGCGCGTGCGCCGGGCCGCCTCGGAGCTCGCCACGATGCTGCGGGCCGGGAGCGGCGCGACGGCAGCCCCGTCGGAGACCTCCGAGGGGCCGGCCGACGGAGCTTTTGCAGGAGCGACCTCGACCGTGGACGCGGAGTTCTCCGACTTCGTCCCGATGGGCAAGCTGCTCGGCCGCGGTTGAGCGCACGTCCTCGGCGGCGTCGGTCCGCGCGAGGGATCGGAGCCCGAGCGGATCAGTGCCCGAAGCGATCAGGTCGGTCCCGGTTCCGGACGATCGGGCCTCTCCTCACGCCGGCGCCATCTGCTCCGCCCACTGCTCGTGCAGGGCGGTGAGCTCGGCGACCACCTCGGGGTGCTGCGCGGAGACGTCGGCCGCGACGGATTCGTCATGCTCCCCGGGGCCGAGGGGCACCAGGCTGAGCCCGCCGCCGATGTCGGTGTGCTCCACGGCGAGCAGGTGCTCACGGTGGCCGGTGCTCGCGTCGACCCAGCGCAGCTTCCACCGGGGCGTGCGCACCGCCCACTGGAAGCCGGTGTCGAAGTGCAGCGCCTCGTGACCGCCGCCGTCGGCCGCGCCGGACGCCCCTGCCGGGGTCGATGCCGCGGCCTCCCACGCCGTGCGCAGATCGCGCCCGTCCAGCACAGCGGCCGGCGAGAGGTCCGCGCCGGCCGCCGCCGCGAAGGTGGGCAGCAGGTCCAGCGAGGAGACCAGGGCCTGTGAGCGTGCGCCCGCCGGGACGGTGCCGGGCCAGGAGACGAGGAACGGCACCCTCACCCCGCCCTCGAAGAGGCTGTACTTGGTGCCCGCGAGCGGTGCATTGTCCCCGTAGTTGCAGGTGGAGCCGCCGTTGTCGGTGAGATAGACGACCAGGGTGCTCTCGCGTCGGCCCGTCGCCTCGAGGTGGTCGAGCAGCCGCCCGATCTCGCGGTCCATGATCTCGAGCTGCGCGAGGTAGTACTCGCGCCCGTGCTCGAGACGGGGCGAGATCGCTCCGTCGTACCAGTCGAGATAGTCGGTGCTCGCCGGATCGAAGTCGTCGTGACGGGGCAGCGCGCGGGCGTCGAGCTCGTCCTGCGGCAGCTGCCAGGCGAAGTTGTGCACCGCGTTGTAGGCGACCATGCAGAAGTACGGGTCCTGCTCCTCGCCGCCCTCCCCCATGAACTCCAGCGCGCGGTCGGTGAACTCGACGGTCAGGTGCTGCTCGCACTCGACCTCGCGCCCGTTCTCGCGCAGCGGGTCGACGCCGTGCGCGGGCGCCGCCTCCCCGTACTCCTCGGCGGCCGCGCGGGAGTGGTGCAGGTAGTGCAGACGGCCCATGCTCAACCCGGCCAGGCCGTAGAGGCTCTCGTCGAAGCCGTGGTTCTCGGGGCAGGCGCGGTCCCCCGGCCGCTCGGGCCCGTAGTGGACCTTGCCGAAGTACCCGGTGCGGTATCCGGCCTGCTGCAGCACCTCGGGGATGACGGGCTGATGCGGGGGCGGGAATGCGGAGGTGTCGAACCATCGGGCGCCCCATCGCTGCTGGTGGGCGCCCGCGATGAGGCCGGCGCGGGAGGGTGAGCAGATCGGTGCGGTGACGTAGCCCTGGTCGAAGACCGTGCCCTCGCGTGCCAGGCGGTCCAGGTGCGGTGTGCGCGCATCCGTGCTGCCTCGCGCCGAACGGTCGGCATATCCGTGATCGTCCGAGACGATCAGCAGGATGTCGGGTCTGTCAGGCGCGTCGCTGCGCATCGTGGCCTCCTCCTGGGGGTGTCGTCCGGTCAGCGGGCGCCACCTGGCCGGTGCCGTCGATGGTGGAGTGCCAGCCGTCCAGCGACTCCGTGCTGTGCTTCGCGAACCAGTCCTCCAGCGCCCCGCTGAGCTCCCGGAGCCTGCTGCCGTGCGCAGGATCCGTCGAGAGGTCGTGGACCTCGTCGGGGTCCTCCAGCAGGTCGTAGAGCTCCGTGGGGCCCTCGCGGCGCAGGACCAGCTTCCAGCGCTCGGTGCGCAGCATGCGGTTCGCCCCGTACTCGTCATGGATCACGACCGCCGCCTCTTCGCCCTCGACGGTGCCCGGTGCCCCTGCTGCGTCGTGGAGCAGGCGCGGGGCCAGCGAACGCCCTGCGCGCAGCGGATCCTCGTGCGGGACGGCGCCGGTGAGCTCCGCGAGGGTGTCGAGGAGGTCCACCGCCGAGGCCGGGCGTGAGTCCACGGCACCGGCCGGGATCCGTCCCGGCCAGCGCACGATGAACGGAACCGTGATCGACGGCTCCCAGAAGTTCAGCGGGAAGGTCCCGTTCCCCTTCCCCCAGATCCCGTGATGCCCGCAGGAGAATCCGTTGTCCGAGGTGAAGACGACGATCGTGTTCTCGAGCAGACCACGCTGCTCGAGATCGTCCAGGAGCGCGCTGATGCTGCGATCCACACCGCTGACCGCTGCGCAGTAGCCGGCGAGCGCGCTGTGCCGGTCCGCCACGGCGCGCCGGAAGTTCTCCTCGCGGAACCACGGATGCAGCGGAGGTGCGGGCACGGAGGGGAAGTCGGTGTCCGCGTAGAGGTCGAGCAGCTCCTGGGGATGGTTGACGTCGAACCAGGGGTCGTGGGGCGCGGTCCAGTTCACCTGGAGGAAGAACGGGGCGGTGTCGTCCCCGTCATCGATGCGGCGCAGGAAGTCCAGGCCCTGCCGGGTGATCGCGTCGGTGAGATGGGCGGGCTCCTCGGCCGGCTCCGCGGGGCGCACCGGGGTCCCGGTCTCCTCGTCGAACCGCCAGATCGGGGCGCCGTGGTAGGGGCCGCCGCCGAGCTGGTGCGCCCACCAGTAGTCGAAGCCGGGCGCGGGACGGTCGGAGGAGCCCATGTGCCACTTGCCCACCATCCCGCAGCGGTATCCCCCGCGCGAGAGCATCGCGGCGATCGAATCGGCTCCCGCGGCGCGCTCGAGGAAGTCCGGGTCGAACGGCGGCGTCGGTGAGGCGGTGCGGGCGAGGGCCTCGGGTCGGATCCAGTCGTGGACGCCGTGGGCGGAGGGCATCCGTCCGGTGGCGAGGCTCGCGCGGGCCGGCGAGCAGACCGGTGAGGCGCAGAAGAACCGGTCGAAGGTCATGCCCTCCCGCTGGAGGCGGTCGAGCGTCGGGGTGTGCAGCTCGGGCATCCTCGAGCCCAGCGCCCAGGCCCCCTGGTCATCGGTGACCAGGAGCAGCACATTGGGGGGCGTGTCGCCCGGGGACCTGCCAGACATCGTCACCGTGACCTCTCGGAGTCGGAGCAGAGCAGTCGCCACGCTATCGGCAGACGCTTGCCCGGGGAAGCTGCCGCGGCCGTGCAGGGTAGCAATAGGTGAGTTCTGCGGGCAGGCGAGGCCCGCAGCGGCCGTGTCGTCCGACTTGTCCGTTGACAGAGAACCCGGACGCACTAACGTCGAGAGCGGAATGCGATTTCCCTCACCGATCGCCTGTCCGGCGCACCGCGGCACCGCCGCCCCGGGAGCCGTGCAGCAGACCCCGGAGGTCCTCATGCAGCCCACTCGTCGTCATCTCCTGCACACAGCCGGCGCGGGCGGCCTCGTCGGCGCCCTCGCCCTGCTCGCCCCGGATCTCGCCGCCGCGGCACCGGAGCTCGAGGACGACGGGTTCGAGGAGCTCGCCTCGCGCTGGGTCGACCAGCTCACCGGCCGGCACCTGCTCGTCCCCGGCCAGGCCCGCTTCGACGATCTGATCGAGGACATCGACAGCGACGCCGACGAGTTCCTGGACCAGCTGAACCCCGCCGGCTCCGCCACCGTCTTCGCCGATCTCGACTACGACGCGGACCCGAACCTCACCACGACCGTCCAGCGGCTCGCCCACCTCGCGACGGCATGGGCGACGCCCGGCTCACGGCACCACGACGACGCGACGCTCCGCGATCTCGTCATCGTCGGCCTGCGTGACTTCCGGTCCCGGATCTACAACCCGTCCCAGCCCGAGTACGGCAACTGGTGGACCTGGGAGATCGGGGTGACGCGCGCCCTCGCGGACGCCATGGCGATCCTTCGCGAGCACCTCGCCGACGAGGACGTCGCCGCCTTCGGCGACTCGATCGACTTCTACGTCCCCGACCCCTGGGAGCAGTTCCCCGAGGAGCGCGGCCGGATCACCTCCGAAGGAGCGAACCGTGTCGATCTGTGCCAGGCGGTGATCATCCGCTCCATCGTCGGGCGCGACCGGGAGAGGCTGGCGCACGCCATCGCCGGGCTCTCGGCCGTCTGGCAGATCGTCGACAAGGGCAACGGCTTCTACGAGGACGGTTCGTTCATCCAGCATTCGACGATCGGCTACACCGGAACCTACGGCCTCGTGCTGCTCTCCGGGCTGTCGAGGCTGTTCGCCCTGCTCGCCGGCACGGCGCACGACATCGACGACCCCTCCCGCGCGAACCTCACCGATGCGGTCGAGCGCTCCTTCGCCCCGCTGATCCACGAGGGCCGGATGATGGACGCCGTGCGGGGCCGGGCGATCTCCCGGGAGGCCGAGCGCTCCCTCGACAACGGCAACGATGCGATCGAGGCGGTCCTGCGGCTGTCCGAAGCGGTCGACGAGGAGACCGCGCAGAGGTGGCGGGGCCTGTGCCGGGGCTGGATCGAGGACAACTCCGCAGCGACCATCCTCCACGAGGGCCCGATCACCCGCCTCGCCCTCGTGAGCGCGCTGATGGACTCCGACGTGGGCGCGCACCGCCTGCCGCCGGGACCCACCGTGTTCCCGCAGATGGACCGGGTGGTCCATCGCGGGAGCGGCGGCTGGAGCGCCTGTGTGGCCATGTGCAGCGACCGCATCGCCTGGTACGAGTGCGGCAACGGGGAGAACGAGCACGGGAGCCTGACCTCGCAGGGGATGGTCTACCTCTATCTGCCCCAGACCGACGACCACTTCGACGACGAGTTCTGGGCGACCTGCGACCTGCAGGGGCTGCCCGGCACCACCGTCGACACGACGCCGCTGCCGCCCCGGGTCGAAGGACAGTGGGGCGAGTCCGTCCCCGAGGACGCCGAATGGGCCGGCGCCACCACCCTCGGGACGATGACGCTGGCCGGCCAGCACCTGATCGCCCCGGGCGGCACCGGCCTCACCGCACGCAAGACGTGGCTGCTGCTCGAGGACCGGATCGTCGCCCTGGGCAGCGACATCCGCACAGGCACCCGCGCCGAGACGAAGACGGTCCTCGAGCACCGCAACCTCGGCGCGCGGCCGGGCCGGCTGCTGGTGGACGGGGAGGCGATCGGCGCGGACCCCGTCGAGGTCGACGGCGCGACCTGGGCCCATCTGGAGGGGACCGGCGGGTACGTGCTGCTCGAGGACACCCGCCTGCGGGCTGTGCAGGATGAGCGCGCAGGCAGCTGGAGCCGCAACCACGCATCGGGGAGCGAGGAGACCCTCCGCCGCCACTACGCGACGCTCGAGGCGGTGCACCCCGGGGAGGGCTCCTCGTACGCCTACGTGCTGCTGCCAGGGGCCGGGGAGGAGGCGACCCGCCGCGCCGCCTCGGACCCCGGCGCGGAGATCGTCCGCAACGACGACGTCGCACAGGCGGTCCGTGCGGGTCGGGTGCTCGCAGTGAACTTCTGGGCCGAGGGACGGGTGCGGGACGTCGCGGCGCGGGGACCCGCCTGCGTGATGATGCAGGACGTCGGGCGCGCGCGTGAGCTCAGCATCTCGGATCCGACCCACCGTCAGGACACCGTCCGTCTCGAGCTCGAGGGCGCCCCGCGCCTGCAGGCGACGGACACGGACCGGGTGAGCGTCAGGCAGGTGCGGGGGCGCCTCGACCTCACCGTGGACACCTCCGGGCTGGGCGGGCGCTCGGTCCTCGTCACGCTCGCCCCGTAGACCATGAGGCCTCGTACGCTGAGCTCACCGTGGCCGATGCGCTCGCTCACCGCCCGCCGTCGTGGGCCCCGAGGGCCTGCAGCGCCTCGAGGAAGCACCGTCGGCCTGCGATACGGTGGCCACAATCGCTTTCCTGCCTCGTCGCGATCGGAGGGATCCGCATGATCCGCCCGGGCCTGTGCTCCGTCACCTTCCGCGAGCTGCCGGCCGAGGACGTGGTGCGCCACGCCGCGGCCGCTGGACTCGAGGGCATCGAATGGGCCGGCGACGCGCACGTCCCGCCGGGCGATCTCGACGCGGCCACGCACGCCCGCACCCTCACCGAGGACGCCGGCCTCGTCGTCACCTCCTACGGCTCCTATCTGTCCTTCGTCGGCACCGACTCGGCGGTGCACGCCGAGGGCGGGGCGGTGATCGCCGCGGCCCGCGCCCTCGGCGTCCCGCGGGTCCGGGTGTGGGCGACCCGCACCGGCTCGGAGGAGACCTCCGCCGAGGATCGTGCCCGCGCCGTCGGCCGGATCCAGGACTTCGCCGACCGTGCCGCCGAGCACGGCCTGGAGATCGGCCTCGAGTTCCACGGCCGCACCCTCACCGACGAGATCGGCTCCACCCTGCGCCTGCTCGACGAGGTGGGGCGCGCGAACGTGACCACCTACTGGCAGCCCCACCAGGACATGCCCACCCAGGAGGCGCTGGACACGCTGCGCGCGGCGCTGCCCCGCACCTCCACGATCCACGTGTTCTCCTGGTGGCCGCGCAGCGAGCGGCTGCCGCTCGCCGAGCGCTCCGACCTGTGGGAGGCGGCCTTCGCGATCCTCGCCGCGAACGGCATGGACCGCGACGCGCTGCTCGAGTTCGTCCCGGACGACGACCCGGCGCTGCTGCAGCGCGAGGCCGATGCGCTGCGCACCCTGATCACCGCCGGCGAGGAGCTCGCCCGCTGAGGGCGCTGTGCATGCCGCGCGCGACCGGGGCGAGATCACAGCCCCGAACCTCCCGTGACGCCCTCGCGGCCATGGCCGGATCGTTATGCTGGCCCTCCCGGGACAGCGTTTCCCGGCCGTCCGTCGGACCACCCCGGTGCGCCCACCCTGGAAGAAGGAGCCCCGATGCCCGCCGTGCGCCTCAGCGACGTCGCCCAGGATGCGGGCGTCTCGCTCGCCACCGCCT
>DWZY01000268.1 GCA_019117325.1 Candidatus Brevibacterium intestinigallinarum | reverse complement strand
CGCGACGCGAAGATCACGCAGATCTACGAGGGCACCAATCAGGTGCAGCGCCTCGTCATGGGACGCAAGCTCCTGGGCTGAGTCTCACGTCGGTCACGGACCCAGCGCCCCCGTCCTCCGCGCGAGGTCGGGGGCGTCGTGCTGCCGTGGTTCATCCGCCTGCACGGCGAGTGACGAACACCTGCACCACGTCATCGCTGTGGGCGAAGATGACGACGCTGCGCCCGTCCGAGAAGCGCCTGCTCACGACGCGCCGCCGTCCAGTCTGAGATTCGATACATCGACGGCTTCGCACGTGGGATCCGGTCCCGGTTGTCGCCGCTGCGCTGTTCTCATGCTGCCACCCCCAGTTCGCTGCGGACGGTCTTCCAAAGGTGTCTCACTGGGACACACATACGTGTGTGGTGTTGCACTTCAGCACACGAATGCGCCGGATTCGGTGCTGTGGTGCAACACGAACGCGCTGCTGATCTCGACGCTGCGTCGCACAACCCGGAGTTCACCCTCTCCGCCACAGGGCCGGTGCCTTGTCCTCGAGGAACCGGTGCCCGGCCTCGCGCCCGGCGGCGGTGAGTCGCTGCGCCTGCGCGGGACTCAGGTCGAAGTCCAGGGATGACACCCCGGCGGTGTCGATGACGAGGGTGCGCGTGACCGTGTCCGGCTCGTCGATGTGCCGGCGGTCGATGCCGTGCAGGACGGTCGTGACGAGTGCGCGGGTGACGCCGAACAGGCCGCCCACCGGCGTGGGAGCGGACGGCTCGTCCTCGCGGGCGGACAGGCGCAGGCCGATCGTGGGCCAGCGGGCCAGCACATCGTCGGGCTGGTCGAGCACGCGGATCGGATAGTTCGACAGGAGACCGCCATCCGCGAGGCTCACGGCGCCCGTCGGGCGCGTCCGCAGCCGGGTGGGGCGGAACATGAAGGGGACGGCTGTCGAGGCGCAGACGGCCTCGGCCACCGGCTGCTCGTCGGGATCGAGGCCGTAGGCGCTGAAGTCCCAGGGGAGCAGTGCCATGCGGTGGTGCGTGAGGTCGCTCGCGACGACGACGAGGGAGTACTCGCGATCGGGGTGCAGCGCAGACTGCTGATCCGTCCGCCGGAGGTCGCCGAACGTGTGCACGCCCAGGTCGCCCAGGGTCCCCGTGAGCCACGTCCGCAGGTAGCGGCCCTCGTGCAGTCCGCCGTGCACCAGGAGAGACACGAGATCGGCGAGGCCGTGCGCGGGCCCCAGCAGACGACCCGCCCTGCTGGAGTCCGGCACCCGGGAGTAGTCGAGCGTCCGCGCGAGGTCCGACAGGCGGTCGGGGGACTCGCCCGCGTGCTGGAGCGCGGCGACGAGGCACCCGGTGATCGCGCCCGCGGACGTGCCGGCGATCCGGGGGAAGGCGAAGCCCGCGGCGGTGAGGACCTCGAGCGCTCCGATGAGTGCCGTGCCCCTCACACCGCCGCCCTCCATGACGAGATCGGCCCGCCGCGCGCTGTTCGTCATGGGACGAGCCTAGGCGTGCGGGGAACCGCGTGCGGGGGACCGCGTGCTGACGGGCCGGGCGGCAGGGTGCAGACTGGTGTCCGGAGACCGCCGCCCGGCGGGGACGGAGCATGCGAGGAGACGGCCATGAGGATCGCACGACGGATCGATGACCTGGGCACGGAGACGGCGTTCGCCGTCGCGCAGGCCGCCGCGGACTGGAAAGCCCGCGGCAACCGGGTGTTCCCGTTCCACCTGGGCGACATCGACCTGCCCACTGCTCCCCACATCATTGAGGCGATGAACGCGGCGATCGCGGACGGGCGGACGGGCTACTGCCCGGGTCCCGGGATCCCGGAGCTGCGTGAGGCGCTCGCCGCGGAGATCGGCGGTCAGCGCGGCATGGAGCTGGGGGCAGACAACATCGTCGTGACGACCGGCGGCAAGCCCGTCATCACGAAGTTCCTGCAGACCGTCATGAACCCGGGGGAGGGAGTGCTCTACCCCAACCCGGGCTTCCCCATCTACGAGTCGCAGATCGAGTACCTGGGCGGCACGCCCCTGCCCTACCGCTACGTGCCCACCCCGCAGGGCTTCGCGATCGACCTCGACCACCTGCGGTCCCTCATCACCCCGCAGACGACCGCCCTCATCTACAACGACCTGCAGAACCCGATCTCCGCCGAATCCACAGCTGCGGAGCGCGAGGCCGTCGCGCAGATCGCCCAGGAGCACGACCTGTGGGTCCTGTCCGACGAGGCCTACTTCGACATGCGCTACTCCGGCTCCTCGACCTCGATCGCCTCGCTGCCGGGCATGCAGGAGCGCACGGTCATCCTCTTCACGT
Organism: Candidatus Brevibacterium intestinigallinarum; assembly: GCA_019117325.1. Lineage (GTDB taxonomy): Bacteria > Actinomycetota > Actinomycetes > Actinomycetales > Brevibacteriaceae > Brevibacterium > Brevibacterium intestinigallinarum. The sequence continues at coordinate 18,064 of DWZY01000268.1, read as the reverse complement.
TCAGCAAGAAGTACGCGATGACGGGCTCCCGCCTGGGCTGCGCCGTCGCACCGGCGCAGATCGCTCCGATCATCGGGACCCTCAACACGAACGACGAGTCGTGCACGACCCACTTCGTCCAGTGGGCGGGCATCGCCGCGCTGACCGGCACGCAGGAGCCCGTGCGCGCGATGCTCGAGGAGTTCCGCACGCGCCGGGACGCCGTGTGCGACCTCGTGAACCGCACCCCCGGCATGAGCGTCGCGGTCCCCGAGTCCACCTTCTACGTCTTCCCGGACGTGACGGACGCGGTCCGCCGGGTGGGCGCAGCAGATGTGGGTGACTTCGCGCAGAAGGCGCTCCACGCGACCGGCGTGTCCTTCTGCACGCGCGAGCACTTCGGCTCGCGCCAGCCGGGAGAGGACCGCGACTACATCCGCCTGGCCTACTCCGGGATCGGCCTGGCGGACATCGAGGAGGGCCTCGAGCGCCTGCGCGACTGGGTGTCTTCCGCCGGCTGAGGCCCCGCCCAGGGACCTCTCATCGATCTTCCGGTGCCGCCTCCGTGCGATCGGCCGCCCGATCGTGCACAGTGGTGCTGTCCACCCGACCTGACCCCGAGGCGCCGTGACGCAGCAACGCACACTCCAGCACGTCGATCCCCTTCGCGAACCCGGACATCTCGATGCCCGGCACCGCGATGTGCGCGGATGGGTGCTGCTGGTCGCGACGGTCCTCATGCCCGGCAGCGTGCAGACGCTCTTCCGCGCCCGCCGGTCGCGGATCCCGCTCGTCATCACCCTCGTCACGTGGCTGCTGATCGTGGTGGCCCTCGCGGCGGTGCTCATCCGCCGGCAGATCGCCTTCACGCTCGCGACGAACCCGTTCATCCTCACGGGCGTCCTGCTGGTGGTCGTCGTCGCGGGCGTCAGCTGGATCCTGTGCCTCCTCGACACGGTCCGCCGCGTCCGCCTCCACACGCTCAGCCCGCGGGCGCGCACTCGCTTCCTGGCGGCCGCCCTCGTCACGATGCTCGTCGTCACGGGCGGCACCGCCTACGGCACGGTGATGATCAACAGCCAGCGCGAGCTCATGACGAACCTGTTCGCCGGCGGGCTGGGGGAGCGGCCGGTCGACGGTCGCTACAACATCCTGCTGCTGGGATCCGACGCCGGCAAGGGCCGCCAGGGCATCCGGCCGGACAGCATCACCCTGGTGAGCGTCGACGCGAAGACCGGCGGGGCGGTCATGATCGGCCTGCCGCGCAACATGCAGAACGTCCCCTTCGACGAGGACAGCCCGCTGCGCGAGGTCTACCCCGACGGCTTCAGCTGCGGCGATGAGTGCCTGCTCAACGCGGTCTACCAGCAGGGGGAGGAGCACGCGGACGCCTACCCGGACGACGTGACCCCCGGCGTCGAGGCCATGAAGGAGGCCGTGGGCGGCGTGACGGGCCTCGAGGTCCAGTACCACGCGATGATCGACCTCAAGGGCTTCGAGGACCTCATCGACGCGATGGGCGGCATCACCGTCGTCGCGGGCAAGCGCGTGCCGATCTCCTCCGGCGTCGACCCGAACACGGGCCAGCACGGACCCGTCAAGGGTTGGATCGAGGAGGGCGAGCAGCACCTGGACGGCTACCACGCGCTCTGGTTCGCCCGCTCCCGCGAGTTCTCCTCCGACTACGAGCGGATGGTCCGCCAGCGCTGCGTCCAGGACGCGATGGTCCGCCAGCTGGACCCGTCCACACTGCTGCTGCGCTTCCAGGACATCGCGCAGGCCGCCCCCGAGGTCGTCACGACGGACATCCCCCAGATCCAGGTCGACCGCTTCGTCGACCTCGCCCTCAAGACGCGCTCCGCCGGCACCTCCTCCCTCAACCTCACCCCTCCCGAGGTCAACCCCACCCACCCGGACTTCGCCCAGGTGCACGAACTGGTCGCCTCCTCGATCGCGGAGTCGGAGGAGTCCGCCGAGGCCGCCTCTGGTCCCGCAGTTCCCGTCACCGGGGCCTCGGGCGAGGTCTCCGTGTGGGCCGCCCCGCAGGCGGGCGAGGGGCAGGTAACAGTCCCGCAGGCGGGCGCGCTGTCCCCGGATGTGAGCGCCGCCGGCGCGACGGGCGATGCGGATGAGGGCTCGGCGGAGGACGAGGACGCCTCCGCGATCTGCAGCGTTCCGTGATCGCGCCTATCATCGTCCTCGGCTGAAAAATTTCTGAGACCCGCTCTCGCGCGCCATCTCGCGGAACCACACGCATGTGATTCGCTCGATCTCCACAATTTCAACTCAGACACGCCGAAGTTGTGTAACAATCTTGAGATGTTGAGGTGGTTCGTCGTATCCAGCGGCGCCCCCACTTCGTAGAAGCCTCCTTCCCTGACTTCCTCACAAAGGCTGAAACGATGAGAATCCTGATCCCCACCGCAGCGGCATGCGCGGCGGCGGCGATGGTGACGACCCTCGGTCTCTCCAGCTCGACCGCTGCGATCGCCGTTCCTGTGAACCCCGATATCAGCTCGACACCGCTGACGGACATCGACACGGACGGCCTCGACGAGTCGGGCGCCCGCGCCTCCTCGGAGTCGACGGCCACCGCCTCGAACCGCTCCCTCGTCAACGTCCCGGGCCTGCTGCGCGCACCCCAGGACGCCACGGCGACGAATGCGTCGACGATCCCGCTGGCGCCCGGCGCAGGAGCGTTCGCCGCGACCACGACATCCCTGACGGACTCCTCGGAGTCCGCCGCGTCCCCGGACGAGGATGCACCGGGCCTGGGCGACTCCTCCGCGGATGAGCCGGCCACGGATGAGCCGGCCGAGTCCTCAGAGGGCGACGAGACCGAGTCCCCGGTCGTCGGCTCCGTCCAGGAGGAGACCGAGGACGGCGTCGAGATCGCCGCGATCTCCAAGGCCGTCGATGTTCCGGCGGGCAACCCCAGCGTCGTGGGCGTCACCTACGAGGGCGATGCGTCCGTGTCGTTCGAGGTGCGCACGCAGACCGACGGCACCTGGGGCGCGTGGACGGACCTCGAGATCGAGAACACGGACGAGGGCGGCAACGGCACGGAGCCGTTCATCGTCGCGGACGCGCAGAGCGTCCAGCTGCGCGTGCTGGGCGCCTCGACTGCGCCCGAGAAGGCGGAGCTGGTCCTCGTCGATCCCAAGTCGTCCGCAGCGGACGCCGAGGCCGTCGAGGCCAACGCCCCGGTCCTGCCCCCGCAGGACGGCGCCGAGTCGGATGCGTCCGAGTCGACCGAGTCCGAGGACGAGGACCCCGCGGACGCGGCCGGTGACACCGCTGAGGCAGCGAATGCGGCCTCGGCGACGGACGCGACCGTCCAGAACGCGTCGTTCACGCCCGGCAGCGCCACGGTGCAGAACACCGCGGTCAAGAAGGTCAAGAAGCCCTCGATCGGCTCCCGCAAGTCGTGGGGCGCGAACGAGAAGCTGCGGAAGGGCTCGCCCGACTACGCGAGCTCCGTCAAGGCCGCGATCGTCCACCACACGGCCGGTGCCAACAGCTACTCGGCTCAGGACGTCCCGTCGATCCTGCGCGGCATCTACAGCTTCCACACGAACGGCCGCGGCTGGTCGGACGTGGGCTACAACGTCCTGGCGGACAAGTACGGCCGCCTGTGGGAGGGCCGCGCCGGTGGCCTGGACCGCGCCGTCATCGGTGCGCACGCCGTGGGCTACAACACCGGAACGTTCGGCATCTCCGTCATGGGCACGTACGAGAAGTCGGCCCCGCCGCAGAAGACGCTCGACGCCGTCAACCAGGCGATCGCCTGGAAGCTGTCCGCCTCCGGTGTGTCCGCCGATGCGAAGACGTCCGTGAACGGCCGCTCGATCCGCACGGTCTCCGGCCACCGCGATGTCGGCCAGACCTCCTGCCCCGGCACCGCTTTCTACTCCAAGCTGGGGGGTATGCGCTCAGCCATCGTGAAGATGCAGAAGGGCGGCGACACCCCGGAGGAGAAGGAGAAGAAGGCCGAGCAGAAGAAGAAGGACGACAAGAAGAAGGACGAGCAGAAGAAGCAGGAGAAGGCCAAGACTCCGATCGAGGAGAAGTACAAGGGCCACGTCGAGCAGCTGGGCAAGGCGTCGGGCAAGGAGTTCGAGATCGCCGGCGGACTCGGCCAGAAGTACGAGAAGGGCCACATCTACTGGACGAAGGCCACCGGGGCGCACCTGGTGACCGGTGCGATCGACAAGAAGGTCGACGCGACGCTGCTCAAGCAGATCGGCTTCCCGAAGACGGATCCGAAGGACGGCCTGAAGAACGGCGGCGTCTACCAGACCTTCGCGAAGGGCGCGGTCCACTGGACGAAGACCACCGGCGCGCACGCGACGACCGGCATCCTCCAGAAGTACTGGAAGGACAAGGGCTACGAGAAGGGCCACCTGGGCTACCCGACCAGCGACCTGAAGCTCACGGACGGTCGTGCGGAGCAGACCTTCCAGGGTGCGCGCCTCGTGTGGGCGGAGGGCTACGGGACGACCGAGTTCTCTCCCTCCGGTGACCTGCGCGGCGGCGTCGAGGACCTGAATGCCTCGGACGGGGGTGACGCCGACGAGCCCGGGGAAGGCCCGTCGTCGGAGCCCACGACCTCGCCGAAGCCGTCCGCCTCGCCCTCGGCCTCCCCGAAGCCGTCGCAGAAGCCCACGGCGTCTCCGACCCCGTCGCAGAAGCCGTCCGCCTCTCCGAAGCCCTCGCAGAAGCCGTCTGCGTCGCCCACGCCGTCGAAGAAGCCCTCGGCATCTCCGACCCCCTCCAAGAAGCCGGAGAAGACTCCGGAGCAGAAGGAGAAGCGTGACGCGATCATCAAGGAGGCCAAGAAGCACCTGGGTGTGAAGTACCGCTGGGGCGGGACTTCGCCGACCTCCGGCTGGGACTGCTCGGGCTTCACCCAGTACGTCTACAAGAAGAACGGGATCGACCTGCCCCGCACCACCGGCGCCCAGCGCAATGCCGGGAAGGTGATCTCGGCGAAGGACGCGAAGCCCGGTGACCTCGTCTGGGTGCCCGGCCACATCGGCATCGTCTCCGAGACGAAGGGCCAGATGTACGACGCCGGCTCGTCCCGGACGAACACCTCGAAGCGCAGCTACGACTGGATGGTCAAGCGCGGCGCCGTGTTCATCCGCGTGGTCTGACTCGGACGCATTCCGCAGATCCGCGGGCGGGGAACCCGCAGATCAGCGCCCCTGACGGTCCCGCACCCCTCGTGGGTGCGGGACCGTCGTCGTCTGCGGTGCCGCGACGTAGACTTCTCGCGGATCACCGGACGACTCGAGGGGACGGCAGTTGCGGCGCTTGACGAACACCGTGAAGGACTATGCCTGGGGCGCTGCCTCCGGCATTCCGGAGATCCTGGGGCAGGAGCCCGATGGAACCCCCGCCGCTGAGCTGTGGGTGGGCGCGTATCCGGCGGCCCCGTCCCAGGTGGGCGATCGTGGCCTCGACGAGCTGATCGCCGCGGACCCCGAGCGGCTCCTCGGCACCGAGTGCCGCGCGCGATTCGGTGATCGGCTGCCGTTCCTCCTCAAGGTCCTCTCCGTCGGCACGGCGCTGTCCATCCAGAGCCACCCGTCCCGGCAGCAGGCCCTCGACGGCTTCGCGGCGGAGGAGGCCGCGGGGATCCCGCTCGACGCGCCGCATCGGTCCTACCGGGATGCGTGGCACAAGCCGGAACTCATCCATGCGCTGGGGGACTTCCATGCTCTGTGCGGCTTCCGGCCCCGTCCCGCCCTCCTCGCGACGCTCGAGAGGTTCGACGCCGCCTTGTCTCGTGATTCCGCCACCGGGGATGCACGCGCGTCGCTGGCCGTCTGGCGATCTGCTCTGGGCGGAGCAGATGAAGCCGCCGCGCTGCGGGACGCGGTCGCACTGGTGCTGGGCGACCCGGACCGGTTCGGGACGCTCGCGGACGCCCTGGCCGCGGCACTCGCCGACCCGTCGACTCCGCCGGTGGGCACGGACGATGAGTCGCACACCGGCAGCAGCACGGACCCGGTGCAGACCCTCCTGGAGGTGCAGGCGGACTTCCCGCACGATCCCGGCGTCCTCGTCGCCGTCATGCTGCGCCGCGTCCTGCTGCGGGCGGGGGAGTCCCTGGCCCTGGAGTCCGGCGTCGTGCACGCCTATCTGCGCGGCCTGGGTGTGGAGGTCATGGCCGCCAGCGACAACGTGCTGCGCGGCGGCCTCACCGGCAAGCACATCGACGTTCCGGAGCTCATCCGTGCCGCTCGGTTCGACACCCGTGCCCCGGAGGTGCTGGCCGTCGACGAGCGGTGCGAGGTCCGCGGCTCGACGGAGGACTTCGTCCTCGCGGTGCTGACCGAGGTGCGGGATCGTGCCCTGACGCGCCCGGGCCCGCTGGCGCTCCTGTGCACGTCCGGGGCCTTCGACCTGGACACGGCCGCGGACTCGCTGCGGCTTGAGACGGGCGAGGCCGTGTTCGTCGGAGCCGACGAGCCGCGGCCGTCCGTGACCGGCGCGGGCGGTCTCTTCATCGCGAGCACGGCGCTGACCTGAGAACGCATTGCTCTGAGATCCCGGGTGCGTCCCGCTGCGCAGCCCCGCCCTGTCCGGCGGTGTCCCAGACCCCTGCGGCGCGTCCCGTGAATGCGCGACGGCGGCGGATCTCCCCGTGGGGAGGTCCGCCGCCGTCGTCGTCGTGACAGCCGGCTCAGGTCATACCTGGCTCAGGCCACAGCCGGCTCAGGCCGCCGGCACGGTCTCCGGGATGTCGCCCGTGACGGGCTCCAGACCCTGCGTCTTCTCCTGGATCTCCTCGACGCTCACGCCGGGAGCGCGCTCGAGCAGGCGGAAGCCGCTGCCGGTCACGTCCAGCACCGCCAGGTCCGTGATGATGCGGGACACGACGGCCTCACCCGTGAGCGGCAGGTCGCACGCCTCGAGGAGCTTGAGCGAGCCGTCCTTCGCGGTGTGGTCCATGATGACGATGACCTTCTTGGCGCCGTGGACCAGGTCCATCGCGCCGCCCATGCCCTTGACCATCTTGCCGGGGATCATCCAGTTCGCGATGTCGCCGTTGCCGGCGACCTGCATCGCGCCCAGGATCGCGGCGTCGATCTTCCCGCCGCGGATCATGCCGAAGCTCGTCGCGGAGTCGAAGTAGGCGGCCCCGGGGTTCATCGTGACGATCTCCTTGCCCGCGTTGATGAGGTCCGGGTCGACCTCGTCCTTCCGCGGGTAGGGTCCGACTCCCAGCAGGCCGTTCTCCGACTGGAGGACGACGCTCACGCCCTCCGGGATGTAGTTGGGCACCAGCGTCGGCATGCCGATCCCCAGGTTGACGTACGAGCCGTCCTGAAGCTCCTGTGCCGCGCGGGCGGCCATCTGCTCGCGTGTGAGACCCATGGTCAGTCCTCCCTCACGGTCATCTTCTCGATGGGCTTGTCCGCCACCTGCTCCGGGGTCAGCTCGACGACGCGCGCGACGTAGATGCCCGGCAGGTGCACGTCGTCCGGGTCGATCTCACCGATCTCCACGAGCTCTTCGACCTCTGCGATCGTCGTGCGCGCGGACATGGCCGCGGGCGGGTTGAAGTTGCGCGCGGACGAGTGGAACACCAGGTTGCCCGCACGGTCGCCCTTGGCGGCGCGCACCAGGGCGAAGTCCGAGGGCAGCGATTCCTCGAGGACGTACTCCTGTTCCTCGCCGAACGTCGAGAGAGCCTTCGTCTCCTTCGCGGGCGATGCCTTCACGACCGCGCCCTCGCTGTCGTACTTCCACGGGATGCCGCCGGTCGCGACCTGCGAGCCGGTTCCGGTGATCGTGTAGAACGCGGGGATGCCCGCACCGGCAGCGCGCAGCTTCTCCGCCATCGTGCCCTGCGGGGTCAGCTCGACTTCGAGCTCGCCCGCCAGGTACTGGCGTGCGAACTCCTTGTTCTCACCCACGTACGAGGCGATGATCCGCCTGATCTGGTGGGTCTGGAGGAGCTTCCCCAGCCCGCGGCCGTCGACGCCCGCGTTGTTCGAGATGACTTCGAGGTCCTTCGCTCCCTGGTCGTGGAGTGCGTCGATGAGGACCTCGGGGACTCCCACGACCCCGAATCCACCCACAGCGATCCGTGCGCCGTCGGGGATGTCCTTCACCGCTTCATCTGCTGATGACATCACTTTGTCCATGCCTCGGATTATTGCATGCGCCACATCCGCGGCAGGTGTGCGGGCGCGGTCCGGGCGGAAGGTCTCAGGCGTTCGGACGCAGGACCAGGAGGCCCCGCAGCAGGCCCTCGAGCACGTGCGCCCAGTCCTGGTCAGTGCGGGGCGCGGAGGTGAGGACGACCTCGGCGGCGGGCGCGGCCTCGGCGGTGGTTCCGGGTGCGGCGTCCTGCGGGAGCAGGTCGGCCAGTCGGACGGTCTGCGTCGCTGCGGCGTCGCCGAACGTGACGTCCGGTGTCGGGGTCAGCGGCGCGTCGTCCGGGAACGCGCGCAGCGCGGTCGCGAAGTCGATCGTCTCGGGCGGGGCATCAGCGGCCAGCGCCAGCGGTGCGGTGGGGTAGACGAGGACCTCGTCGGCGGAATCGGTCACGGGATCCTGGGCGCGCGCCTCCGTGGTCAGCGCGAGCCAGTCGGCGGCCGGGGACTCGTCGTCGACGATGCGCACGGGTGCGCCCAGCGACCACGCGGCCAGGGCACCGGCCAGCGCGCGCCAGTGCAGCGGCGTCTCCGGGGCGCTCACGATGCCCAGCTCCAGGTGGGGTCCCGCGTTGAGATCGCTCAGGAGGCCGTGCGCCTTGTGGACCCAGTTCGCCAGCACGGGGCCGGTGAGCTCGAGCGAGGCCCCGGCGGCGTCCTCCCAGCGGAGGACGGGACGGTGACGATCGGTGAGGGCGGCGAGGACGGCGCGCACGGGATCAGCTCCTCTGCAGGGCGGGGTCGAGCGCGATGCGGATGTCCGCACCGCCGGGTGCGCCCGAATCCTCCCACAGCCACGCGGTCTCGCACCGCAGGTCCTCGGCCGCAAGGCTCGTCGCGATCCTCTCGATGAGCGAGCCCAGGCCCACCGCGGCCTCGACGAGCGGATGTCCGTCCGCCTGGGATCCGCCGCCGGGTCGGGGGCGGACGCGGATGAGCGCGCCGGAACCCGTCACGGTCAGGCGCCACGAGTCCTGACCGGGAGTGCGCGCGGTGCCGGAGCGGGCGATCGCGAGCGCTCGTGTGGCGCGGGCGAGGATGTCGTCCGCGCCGTCGCCCGAGGGCGGGCGGACGGCGGGATCGGCCGGGTCCGCGCCCAGAGCGGCCCAGGCGGATTCGACGTGCCCCGTGCGGAACCAGTCGTCGTCCAGGGGACGGTTGAGCGGTGCGGCGCCCGGTCCGGGTCCGGGGATCACGTGCTCGCCCACGCCGCGCACGATCGCGACCGGGCGGCCACGGGCTGCGCCCTTGACGAGGTCGGCCGCCTGGGCGATCGCGTCCGCGACGGCGCGGACCGTGACCTCCTGGACCCTGCCGGAGTCATCGGGAAGTCCCTGCTGGGAGTCGAGCGGCTGGAGCCCGGCGCAGCCCAGGGCGAAGTCGCCCACCCCCACGCGCCACGGCCGCGAGGTCGTGTCGGAGACGATGACGGCCGTGCGCACCCCGAAGCGGTCCGCGAGTGAGGCGCGCAGCGCCTCGGCAGACGCGTCCGGGTCATCGGGGTGGAGGATCACGTCGTGCGCGTCCTCCGTGTTCGACCGGTCCAGTCCCGCCGCCGCCTGCACGGTGCCGGCCGGGGTGCGGACGATGCTCACGGTCGTGCCGGAGCCGTAGCGCCGCCTGGCGACCGTGTGCCGGGTGCGCGCCGCGACGAGCGCCACGACGTCCGCGCGGGAGGACGCCGTCGCGAGCGCGCCCTCGGCCTTCGCGACGATCTTCGACGCGACGACCACGACGTCCCCGTCCTTGAGGTCCAGGCCGCTGCTGCGGATCGCCCCGCCCAGCTCCCGGCCCAGGTCCGTGCCAGGCGTGATGCGACCGATCCCGGGGACCGCATAGGCGGTCAGGAGTCGGCTGGGCTGGGGCGGGGCGGACGGCGCGGGAGAAGGGGAGGAGGGGCGCATGGCGCCATTCTCGCACCTGTGCGCCCGGCTTCCGGGGTGCGAGGGGTGCCGCGTCCGTGCGGGCCGCAGAATTCTGAGCGCTATCACATTCAGCCACAATTAGTGGTGCGCATCCGTGGGGGACACCACATGTAGTGTCAGGTGTGAGCGAATGGGTGTGAGGCCGTCGAACCTCTGTTCGAATGACGGCCTAGGGTACCCCGAGGCCGCTTGACGGGAGTGAATGACACGCGTGTAATTCCAGTATGAGTCCGAGGCGGCGGACCCATTCCCACCGCCGACGACGATGAGGGGGGAAGACACGTGACACCAGCACATCAGTGGTCAGCATCGAGTGCGGCACCGCAGTCGGAAGCGCCGGTCGCACCTCTGCGCAGGCGGGTCTCCGAAAGGACCGCCGTCGATTGGTACGTGGACCCGGGAGCCGGGGGGGCGCCGCTGGCGGATCCCCTCGACATCGACCCGGTCACTCTGACGCCCAACGCGCCCACGGGCGACCGCGGGGAAGCGGTCTCGCCCCTGTCGCTGCTGCTGGGAGGATCCGGTGACGGCGACCTCGCATGGCAGGACGACGCACTGTGCGCGCAGACGGACCCGGAGGCCTTCTTCCCGGAGAAGGGCGGATCCACGCGCGAGGCGAAGAAGGTCTGCGCATCGTGCGACGTGAAGGCGGAGTGCCTCGAGTACGCGCTCGCGAACGACGAGCGGTTCGGCATCTGGGGCGGGCTCTCTGAGCGTGAAAGGCGACGCATCAAGAAGCAGGCCGGGTGAGCGTACGCGTCACCGCCGTCATCGCGACCGATGACGGTGCGGACCTCCGGGGTGCCCGTCGTGCGACGGGCATGCCGGGGGTCTCGTCCATCCTGCGGGTATCTCCGGCCGGAGTGGGCGACGCGATCACGGAGGCGCTCGAGTCGGGCGCCCAGTGGATCTGGCTGCTGGGCCCACACGATCGGCCCGCCCCGGATGCCCTCGCCCGCCTGCTCGACATCGCGGGCTCCGGCGACGCGGTGGGCCTCGTAGGGCCGCGCCTGCAGGTGTCCGACTCCGACCGCCTCGTGTCCGCCGGCGTGACGACGACCGCCGCGGGCCAGCGGGTCAATCCCGTCTCACCGGGCGAGGTCGATCAGGGCCAGTTCGGCCGCACCGAGGACGTCTACGCCGTCGACCCTCCCGGCGTGCTCGTCTCTGCGGACGCGGTCCGGGCCGCTGGCGCCCCCGCGGCCTCCCTGCCCACCGCGTACCGGGGGATCGAGTACTCCCGCCGCGTGCGCGCCGCGGGCTACCGCGTGGTGCTGGCACCCCGGGCCGAGGTCGTCGTCCCCGCCGCGACCGCCCGCGCACTGCTGTCCTCGCCGCGCCCTCCCCGCGCCGCCGCGGACGTCCGCGGCGAGCACCGCTACCGCCTGGCGACCATCCGTCCTGCACATGCGTCGCGCACGGCGCTCCTGCTGTGGCTGACGGCCGTCGTGTCCGCCCTGGGCCGGCTGTTGGCGAATGATGTGCGCGGGGCTGGACGATGGCTGTCCGCGGCCTGGCACGTGGGCGCGGACGCGCGCGCCGTCGCGCCGCTGCGCCGCCTGGCCCCGATGACCGAATCAGCACCTGCGCTGCTGGCCACACGTCCCCAGCTCGACACGGCCCGGCGCGAGCTGCGCGAGACCGGCGCGGACGGGACCGCGGCCTGGTGGACCCGCGGCAGCGCGGGACCGGACCTCGACCCGGCCTCGCCCGGCGGCGCGGAGGAGGCCCTCAACACCGGCGAGGAGCTGCAGGCGTTCTCCGGCATCGACGTGGGCCCCCGCCGCAGCCTCCTGCTGCACCCCCTCACCGGAGTCCTCCTCCTCACCGTCGCAGCCGCCGCGCTCATCGGCTGGCGCCTGCTGGGGCCGGGCACGCTCACGGGCGGCGCACTGCCCCGCCTGGACGTGACCGCCGGACAGGTGCTCGACCGCATCCTCAGTCTGCGCGATGACGCGGGCCTGGGCTCGCGCGCGCCCGCGGATCCGCTGCTGAGCGTCCTCCTCGTCTGGTCCCTGCCGTTCCTGGGCAGCCTCGACACGGCCGTGCGCGTCCTCCTCCTGGCCGCTCTGCCGGCTGCGGCCCTGCTCGCTTACGGGTGCACCGGCAGGCTCACGACCCGGTCCGGCATCCGCGCGCTGCTGGCGCTCGTGTGGGCCGCGTCGCCCACCCTCGTTGTCTCCCTCGTCGAGGGGCGCGTGGGCGCCGTGCTCGCATGGCTCGCCCTGCCGGTGCTGGTCCGCGCGCTGCACTCCGCCGTCACTCGCCGGTCCGTCGAGGCTGCGGCCGCCGCGGGCCTGCTCCTGACCGTCGTCGCGGCCGGCATGCCGGTGCTCCTGGTGCCGGGGGTCGTCCTCGTCCTGGTCCTCGCCGTGCGGCTGCACGCGCCCCGCCTCCTGTGGACCGTGCTGCCGCCGCTGGCTCTCGCGGGCCCCTGGCTGGTCGCCGCCGTCCGCCAGCCGGACGCGCTCCTCATCGACTCCGGCGAGGTGCTGCCCTACCCGGTCGCCCGTTCGTGGATCCTGGCACTGGGCTGGCCCGAGGTCCCGGTCTCCCAGGCGCTGGCCGGCACCGCCGCCGCACCCTGGATCGGGCTCATCCTGCTCGTGTCCCTGCCGCTCGTCCTGGCCGCCGGTGCGGCCTACTTCCGCCGGTCCGTCCCGGATGACCTGCTCGTGGGCTCGACCGCTCTGACCGTCGCCGGGCTGTGCCTGGCGATCGCGCAGACGATGACGGCGTCCGGCCTCACCGCGCACCGCCTCGTGGCCGCCTGGCCGGCAGCCGGCCTGGCGATTGTCACACTGGGCCTGTGCGGGCTGCTGGCCTGCTCCCTCGTGCGGGCGCCCGGCCGCCGCAGCGCGGCCGCGGCGCTGCCCACCCGTCGGCGCTCCCGCGGTGTCATCCTCGCGGCGGCCGGCTCCGCCGTGCTCGTCGTCGCCGCCCTGTCGCTGGATGCGGCCGTGGGCGGGACCGAGGTGCACCGCTCCGGTGACGACCGCCTCCCCGTCTTCGCGGGCGAGCGGGCCGCCGGCCCCCTGGGGCAGCGGACCCTCGTGCTCGAGGTCGTGAACGGCGAGGTGACCGGCAGCCTCCGGGGTGCGACGGGCGGCACGGTGCTGGAGACCTCGACGATCACGGACGCCCGCCAGCTGCACGGCTTCGGCCCGCAGCGCAGGCCCGTCGCCCTGGACGCCGCGGACACCGCACTCGCCGAGGCCGTGGGCCGCCTGACCGGCGAGGGCTCCGGCGACGCCGGCGCAGCACTCGCGGACCTGGGCGTGGGCTTCGTCGTCCTCGCGGGCGACCAGGACGACGAAGTGCAGGAGGCGGCCCGCAGCGTCTCCGGCGCCACCGGGCTCACTCGCCTGGGCGTCGCGGACCAGGGCCTGCTGTGGCAGGTGACGACCGCGACCGGCATGGACGAGGACGGGGACCCGATCTCTGGTGAGGCGGACGAGGAGGCGACTGCGGCCTCGGCGGAGGTGTCCCGCGCCCGCGTCCTGGACGCGGACGGCACGTCCACGCCCGTCGAGGTCGTCGACGGTGAAGCGCGCGTGCCGGAGGGCACGGGCGACCGCGTCCTCGTGCTGGCGGAGCGCACGGGCGTCACCGCCGCGCACGTCGACGGCCGCGCACTCCCGCAGGCCGAGGCCGTCGACGGCTGGGCGCAGGCGTACACGCTGCCGCCGGGCGAGACGACGGTCCGGCTGAGTGCCTCGCCCCTCTGGTACCGCGCCGCCGTGATCGCCGGGTGGCTCGTCATCCTCGTGAGCGCCGTCGTCGCGATCCCGATCGGTCGAGGAGGCCGCCGATGAACGCGTTCTCGCGCACCACCGCCACCGCCGTGGGCATCGCGGTGCCCGGCGTGCTCATCGCGATCACCGCGTTCGTCGCACCGCTGCCCAGCGGGTCCGGCTCGCGCGGCCCGGAGCAGATCCGCCTGCCGGCGACGGCGACCTCGGCGCTGTGCCCGGGGCCCCTCGACCTCTCCGCGCAGGAGCAGGCGGCGACGGACGACGAGTTCGAGGTGGGCGAGGCGCCCACGACCGTCGCGCGCGCCGTGAGCATCACGTCGACGGCTCCGGACGGGTCGGAGGGCGCCGGCGGGATCACGGCCTCGGTGGTGGACGGGGACCAGCTGTTCCAGACGGAGCCCGGCGACCCCTTCGTGACGGGGGCCGACGGGATGGGTGCACCAGTGTTATACGAGGGCACCCCGGCGGACGAGAGCCCCGTCCTGCTGTCCGCGGTCCAGACCGCGTCCGCGGACGACGGCGACTTCGCGGGCCTCGCGGCGCTCACGTGCCAGGCGCCGCTCACGCACGCAGTGTTCTCCGGCGCCTCGACGCTGACGGGGGATGACTCGCGCCTGCTCATCGGCAACCCGACCGACGCGCCGGTCACGGTGCGGATCGCGCTCACGGGCGAGGGCGGGCCCGTCGACGTCGCGGGCCAGGACGAGCTGACGGTCCAGCCGCGCTCGATGCGGACCGTGGTACTGGGAGCGCTCGCCCCCGAGGCCGCGGTGCTGGGTGCGGAGGTGACGGCCGAGGACGGCCGGATCTCCGCCGTGCTCCAGCGCACCCGCCGTGACGGGCTCACCCCGCTGGGGATCGAGCACGCGGTCGCCGAGGCCCCCGCTGAGGCCCGCACGGTCGTCCCGGTCGCGACCGGCGGCCAGGCCCGGCTGCGAGTCACCAACCCCTCGGACCGGGCCGTGAGCGCTCAGCTGGGAGCCCACAGCGCGGACGGGCCGATGCAGCTGGCGAACGGATCCATCGCGGTGCCGGCCCACGGCACGGCGGACCTGGACCTGGGCGAGATCTCGCCGGGCGACATCGTGCTGGAGGCCGACGGCGAGCTGTCCGCCTCCGTCACCGTCACGGTCGACACGCCCGAGGGGGAGGACCTCGCTCAGTACGGGGGCACCGAGGCGGTGGGAGCCGCACGGATGCTCGCGCTGCCCACCGACCAGCACGGGAGCCCGCTCGAGGGGGACCTTGTCGTCGCGGCCGGTCAGGGATCGATCGAGGTCGTGCCGATCGGGGGCGACGGCCAGCGCCGCGAGCCGCACGCCTACGACCTGGCCGGGGACCGCGCGATCGTCCTGGGGCTGACGGACTTCGGGGACGCCCGCGCACTGGAGCTGCGCGGCACCGACGGCGACGCGTTCGCCGCGGTGGGCGTGCGGACCGAGGCCGGAGCCAGCGGGGTGTCGCTGCCCGCGGCCCCCGAGGGCATCGGCTACCGGGACGTGCGGCTGGAGCGCTGAGTCAGCGCGGCCGCAGGTCGTCCGGGTCGAGGCCGCTCAGCAGCGCTGCCTGATCCGCCAGCACGTCCGCGATGAGATCGGCCAGCTCCTCCTCGTCCCGGCAGCGGTCCGCGATCGGCAGGCGGTGGAGGACGAGGGTCGGGGGAGCGGCCGGGACGGCCTGCAGGACGCGGCCCAGCTCCAGCCCGGCGTCCGGGGGCGGCACGTCGTCGATCGTCAGCACGACATCGTCGAGCGTCCCGTCGACGCGGGCGCGGATGTCCGCGAAGAGGCGGGCGGCCAGGAGCGCGAACGACTCCGCCCGCGTGCGCTGCGCCGGCACCGGCGCGCGGAGGAGCAGGGGAGTGCGGCCGTGGCGATCGTGGCGGCGCGAGGGGGACATGCTCCGGAGTCTAGGCGCACTGTGACGCGCGGGCACGGATGCGGGGCGCGGTCGCGGACGTGAGGCGCGGTCCCCGGAGGCGGCAGCAGATTGGGTAGACTGCCCGATGTGTCAGTTCGTCTGTGTGCCAAGGCCGGATGCGGTGTCAGTGCCCGCTTCACCATGACCTACGTCCATGCGGACGCGACCGTCGTGGTGGGTCCGCTGGCCCTGCGCGCGGAGCCCGGAGCGCTCGATCTCTGCCGTGCGCACGCGGAGCGGATGACGGCACCGCGCGACTGGCAGCTGCTGCGGCTGGATCCCGGTGACGAGCAGCCCGAGCGCTCGCGCGATGACCTGCTGGCGATCGCGGACGCCGTTCGCGAGGCCGCCCGCCCCAAGCCGCAGCCCGCTCCCCAGGAGCAGCCGCCCGTGAGCCCCGGCCGCGGGCACCTGCGCGTCGTGTCCGGAAGCGGAGAATGACGGATCCCGCCCGCGCCCCGGAGGCGCACCTCGGCCGTCGCGCGCGCTTCGAGCGGGTGCTGGGCGCCTACGACCTGCGGGGCACCGTGGGCGAGGACCTGGACGACGACCTCCTCTTCGCCCTGGGATACGGAGCGGCTCGCGTGTTCGGCGCGCAGGGAGCCGCCGAGGTCGTGGTGGGTTGCGACATGCGCCCGGACTCGCCGCGGTTCGCCGGCTGGGCGGCTGCGGGCGTCGTGGCGGGAGGGCTGCGGGTCCGCTTCGTGGGACTGTGCTCGACCGACCAGCTCTACTTCGCCTCGGGCATCTGGGATGCGCCCGGACTCATGGTGACGGCCAGCCACAACCCCGCCGGCTACAACGGGATCAAGGTGTGCGGCCCCGGCGCGACCGGGGTCTCCCGCGCACACGGCCTCGACGCGATCCGCGCCAGCGCCCTCGACGCCCCGGCGCCGCAGGGGCCCATCCCGCCTGTCGACGAGGAGTCGGCCCAGTCCCTCGCGCGGGCCTTCGCGGTCCGTCTGCGGGAGCTCACGGGCCTCGACCGCCTGGAGCCCGTCCGCGCGCTCACGATCGTGGCGGACGCCGGCAACGGCATGGCCGGCAAGCTGCTGGGCGAGGTCTTCGGCACCGACGTGGACCTGCCTCCGGTCCCGGTCGAGGTCATCGGCCTCTACACGGAGCTCGACGGCACGTTCCCCCACCACCCCGCGAATCCGCTGGAGCCCGCGAACCTCGTCGACGCGCAGGCCGCCGTCCGCGCGCACGGTGCGGACCTGGGGCTGGCCTTCGACGGCGACGCGGACCGCTGCTTCTTCATCGACGGCGAGGGCAGCGTCCTGTCGCCCTCGGCCGTGGGCGCGCTCGTCGCCGAGCGCGAGATCGCGCGTGCTCGGGCAGAGGGGGAGGAGACCCCCGTCGTGCTCCGGAACCTGCTGACCTCCCGCATCGTCGAGGAGACGATCGAGGAATCCGGTGGACGCGCGGTGCGCACCCCCGTGGGACACTCCGGGATCAAGCGGCTCATGCGCGAGCACGACGCGGTCTTCGCCGCCGAGCACTCCGCGCACTTCTACTTCCGCGACTTCTACTCCGCAGACTCCGGGATCCTCGCCGCGTGCCACATCATCGCGATCCTCGCGGCGACGGACCAGTCCGCGGCCCAGCTCATCACGCACCGCGAGCGGTATGCGGCCTCGGGAGAGATCAACTCGACGGTCGCGGATCCCGACGCGGTGCTCGAAGACATCGCGGCGCGCGCGGAGGCCGGCGAGTTCGGCACCGGCACCGTCGACCGGTTCGACGGCGTCTCGCTCGAGGGCTCGGACTTCTGGCTCAACGTCCGGAAGTCGAACACCGAGCCGCTGGTCCGCTTCAACTGCGAGACGCCCGACCCCCGGCGGACTGCGGAGCTCACGGAGACCGTGCTGGCCCGCGTGCGCGCGTGAGCCCGCTCCGCCCGACACCCCGACGACCCATCACCGACGCGAGGACAGAGACATGCAGAACACCCCAGCAGTGCTGACCGAGGCCGACCACCGGGTCGCAGACCTCTCCCTGGCCGCCGCCGGCCGCCACCAGATCCGCCTGGCGGAGCGCGAGATGCCCGGCCTCATGAGCCTCCGCGAGGAGTACGCCGGTGCCCGTCCGCTGGCTGGCGCGCGGATCGCCGGATCCCTGCACATGACGGTGCAGACCGCCGTCCTCATCGAGACGCTCGTGGACCTGGGCGCGGAGGTCCGCTGGGCCTCGTGCAACATCTTCTCGACGCAGGACGAGGCCGCGGCGGCGATCGTCGTGGGCGGGGGCACCCCGGAGGCCCCCACGGGCGTCCCGGTGTTCGCGTGGAAGGGCGAGACCCTCGACGAGTACT
>DWZY01000267.1 GCA_019117325.1 Candidatus Brevibacterium intestinigallinarum | reverse complement strand
CCGGACTGCGTCTTCGCCTACGCGACGACCGGCGGCCGGCACGTGGTCGCCGAGGTGCGAGCAGATGACGCCACCATCGCGGACCTGGTCCTGGACGAGCTCCCGTCCATCGCCGGGACAGCGGACCTGCGCGTCGACCGCGTGAGCCAGGTGCACAGATCCGTGGGCGAGTGGCGCCCCACCGTCCTGACGGATGACGAGGTCGCGAGGCTCGGTGTGACCGTGCGTCAGCCGGCGGCCCCACAGCAGGTGCCGCACACGGGCCTCACAGGCGAGGACCGGACGCTCCTGCGACTCCTGGCGCAGGACGGGAGGACGACGACGGCAGCCCTGGCGGCCTCGGCGCGGGTGTCGGAGAACACGGTCCGTCGCCGGCTCGCGGACCTCGAGCAGCGCAGCCTGCTGCGGTTCCGCGTCGTCGCGGACCCGGCCCTGCTGGGATGTCCGACCGAGGTCTTGGTCAGCATCCGCGGGTCGGTCCGGTCCCAGCCGGGACTGGTGCCCGCGTTGCTGGCACGATCGGAGCTGCGCTACCTCGCCGCGCTGGGCAGCGACCGGCACCTGCTGGCCCACTTCGCATTCCCGGACCCCGCGACGATGCACCGGGAGCTGAGCACGGGCGAATGGGCGGCGGAGGTCGACAGCATGGAGATCATGCACGTCGTCCACGCCGTCAAGCGCAGCGGCTGGCGGACAGCGGACGCGCACGCGCCCGACCGGCTCTACTGAGCCGATCGGGCGCGGGTGCCTGCGGGTGCCTGTGCAGGTCAGCGGATCGCGACCCCCGGCCCGATGGGGAGCCCCAGCAGGTACCAGACGATGAAGAGTGCGACCCAGGTGATCAGCAGCGTCATCGCGAGCGGCAGGGTGAAGGAGACGACGGTGCCGATGCCCGCGCTCTTCCGGTACCGCTGCACCATGCCCAGCGCCAGGATGAAGTAGGCGCTCATGGGCGTGATGGCGTTCGTGCACGAGTCCGCGATGCGGTAGACGAGCTGGGTCGTCTCCGGCGGGATGTCCAGGTACATGAACATGGGGATGAGGATGGGTGCCAGGAGCGACCACATCGCGGAGCCGCTCGTGATGATGATGTTCATGACGGAGATGAGCAGGATCGCGACGATGAAGAGGATGAGCGGCGGCATCCCCGCGGTCTGGAGGAACGAGGCGCCGTTGACCGCGATGATCGTGCCGATGCCCGTCCACTTGAAGTAGGCGAGGAACTGGGCGATCGCGAAGAAGAGGACGAGGACGGGAGCGAGGGTCCGGATGCCCTCGGCCATGGACTCCGGGATCTGGCGCGCACGGGTGAACTCACGGGTGCGGTATCCGTAGACCGCGCCCAGGAGGACGAAGCCCAGCCCGATGAAGATCGCGATGTTCTTGAGGACGATCGACTGGATGATCCCGCCGTCCTCGCCGCGCAGCGGCGAATCCGCAGGCAGAAGCGCGAGGACGATGACTGCGACGTAGGCCAGCAGCGCGCCGAACGAGGCGAGGAGCGCGCGGCGCTCCGCCGCTGTGACCTCGAGCTGCGTGCCGGGCTCGATGCCCTCCGCGTCGACGTCCGCTTCCAGGTCGGGGCGGCGTGCGAGCGCGAACTCCACGACCAGCGTCACCGCGATCGACAGGACGATCGACGAGGCGATCGCCCAGTAGTAGTTGCCCAGCGGCGACACGGTGTACTGCGGATCCACGATGCGTGCGGCCTCTGTGGAGAGGGCGGAGAGGATCGCATCCGACGGGGTGACCAGGGGCGATGCGTTGTATCCGGCGGAGATCGATCCGAACGCGACCATGAGTCCCAGCACGGGGCTGCGGCCCACTGCCTTGAACGCCATGGCGGCCAGGGGGAGCATGACGATGAAGGCGGCGTCGAACATGACGTGCGAGATCATGCCGGCGAACGCGACGGAGAACGTGACCCACCGGGCGGGCAGGCGCACGATCGTGAGGCGCAGGAGCGCGGAGAGGACGCCGGAGCGCTCCGCGACAGCCACTCCGATGATGACGCTGAAGATGATGGGCAGGGGCGCGAAGCCCGCGAAGTTCTCCAGGGCGGTGCCGAAGACCATCGCGAGGCCCTCGCCCGTGAGCATCGACTTGACCGCGACCGTCTCATCACCACCGGGAGGTGTCACCTGCACTCCGGCGGCCGCGAGGACTGCACTCACGACCGCGAGGATCGCGGCGAGGATCCAGAAGAGCCAGAAGGAGTGGGGCAGCTTGTTGCCCACCCACTCGATCGCTTCGAGTGCCCGGAAGAACCGGCGCATGGCGGGTGACAGCTGTGTGTCCGAGCTGGCCATCGTCGTTGATGCTGAGCTGGTCATGTGTCCTCTTCTTCGCAGGTGATCCCACGCCTGGCAGGGCCTGGACGGGGCGCCCAGGGGGTGCGTCGGCCGGGCCCGTGTCTGTGACGCGTGCAACAGTGTGAGTCGATGGGGTGGACCGCTGCCAAGCGTGCCGAGCGATTCCGTGCGGTGTTGCGCGACTTCGCCACGATCCTGGCCGAATCGCGCAGATCCCGGCGGGTCTGTCCGCGCCGATCCGCCGCTGGGAATACTGCGAAGCACTGAGCAGTGGCTGCGATCCACTGGTCGCCGACGACCACTTCCCTCCCCACGACCACCCACGCGAAGGGACATCCGATGACCGCGTACTCCGACCTCACCCTCGACGAGCTCGTCACCCTCCTGCAGACGAAGCAGATGTCCGCGACCGAGG
>DWZY01000266.1 GCA_019117325.1 Candidatus Brevibacterium intestinigallinarum | reverse complement strand
GGGCGAGATCAAGCAGAGCCGCAGGCGCCCCGGCCAGGACTGACATGGCTGCAAGCGCTTCGGTCGGTTCCGTTGAGACCAGGGCTTCCCCAGGCCCGAGTGCTCCCGCGCGGACGGCCCCGTCCGCGACCGGCCCGGATCCACTGCCCCGCATCGCGCGGTCCAGAACCGCCCGGCTCGCCTGCCCTCCCCGCCTCGTCACAGTTCCGCGCTCCGACTCAGCTGTCGCTGAAGACGCCCAGCCTGTTGCCGCTGGGATCGGTGAACTCGAATCGGCGCCCGCCCGGGAAGTCGTACGGTCCCGCGACGATCGTGCCGCCGGCAGCCTCGACCGCGGTCACAGACGCGTCCAGATCGTCGGAGACCAGCAGGACCAGCGGACCGGCGTCCGACGGCTGCGCCTGCGGGTTGAGCCCGCCCACCTCGCCGTCGCCACTGGCCGCGCGGATGCCCGCGTAGCTGCGCCCGTAGTCGTTGAAGGTCCAGCCGAACGCGGATTCGTAGAACGCTCGGGGCGCGACCAGGTCGGTGACGCCGAACTCGATGTAGCTGAGCCTGTGGTGCGTGGTGCTGGGCATGGCTCTCCCTGGTGTGCGGTGCCGCGTGTCGCGGGTGGGCCCGATCGGACTCACCTACCAGTCTGCGCGAGACCAACGCGTGTGCACCAGGTGTCCGGGCAGGTGGGAGGGTGCCACGGCTGCCCATCTCGTCGATTGGCCACCGCGCCGGGGCACATGTGGCCTCCACACACTTCTCATTCACCCATCTCGTCGTTGAGGTGTGACTACACGCCTCAATCCCACCCGATCCGTGGCGCCTACGGACACCTCAACGACGCGAGAGGCGCCCACGGACACCTCAACGAGGTGTGAGGCGGCTGCCTGCCCTGCACGGTCACCGACGTCCCACCCCCAGCACCCTGTCGCACGCGCGGCGACCCTGCTACCGTATTCGTCGTGAAGAAGTGACCTCGTTCCCCTCCTGCGTCTGCGGCACTGCCCCGCGGGAGTCAGACCGAACTCGAGGACACCCCTGTGCCTGCCTCTTCACACGCCACTTCTTCTCACCCCTCTTCTTCACACCCCGCATCAGCGACCCCCTCGCGGCATCACGCGCCAACCCCCGCATCCTCCGCCGCCCACCTGCGCGCGGACGGGATCTCCCTGTCCTTCGGCGCTCGCCGGGTCCTCACCGATGTCTCCCTCACGGTCGCTGCGGGCGAGCGCGCGGGCCTCATCGGCGAGAACGGGTCCGGCAAGTCCACACTCCTGCGCATCCTCGCGGGTCTCCTCGAGCCGGATGCCGGCACGGTGCGGGCGACTGCACCTGGCGGCAGACGGCCCCGCATCGGCCTGCTCCACCAGGAGCCCCCATTCGACCCCGGCGACACCGTCGCGCAGGCGCTCGAGTCCGCCATCGCCCACATCCGGCAGGCGGAGCGCGCCGTCGACCAGTACGCCACAGCCCTCGCGGACACACCCGACTCCCCCACCGCGATGCGCGACTACGCGACCGCACTCCAGACCGCCGAGGACCTGCACGTCTGGGACATCGACTCCCGCATCGAGGTCCTGCTCGACGGCCTGGGCCTCACCGCCCTGCCCCGCGACCGCGCCACCCAGGACCTGTCCGGCGGCCAGCGCTCGCGCCTGTCGCTGGCCTGGCTGCTGCTCTCCGCCCCGGACGTCCTGCTCCTGGACGAGCCCACCAACCACCTGGATGATGCCGCGACCGCGCACCTGCGCGACGTGCTCGCCGCCTGGTCCGGTCCCGTCCTGCTGGCCAGTCACGATCGTGCTTTCCTCGACGAGGCCGTCACCTCGCTGCTCGACCTGGACCCGTCCCCCGTGCCGCACGCGCTCGCGGGCGACCTCGTGGAGGACGGCTCGGGCACGGGCATCGGCCTCACTCGCTTCACGGGCACGTACACGGACTACCTGCAGTCCCGCCGTGATGAGCGCACCCGCTGGGAGCGGCAGTACCGCGACGAGCAGGCCGAACTCACCCGCCTGCGCACCGCCGTGGACCGGAATCAGACAGTCGGCCATGCCGACTGGAAGCCCCGGACCGAGTCGCGGATTGCGCAGAAGTTCTACGGCGACCGCAATGCGACCGTCGTGTCCCGCCGCGTCACCGACGCCCGCCGTCGCCTCGACGAGCTCACCGAGCACCAGATCCGCAAGCCCCCGCAGGAGCTGCGGTTCGCGGGCTTCCAGCCCGATACGGCAGACACCCCCGCCGAGGCCGCCCAGACATCCGCAGTCAGCCAGACGCCCGCAGTCGACCAGTCGTCTGCAGTCAGCGAACCCGCCGAGGCCGCCCAGACACCCGCTCGACAGGAGGCTGTCGCGGCCGGCGCGGTGACCGCGGCAGCGTCCGTCCTCACGGCCTCGGCGGTGGGCGTGACTGACCGGCTGGAACCCACCGACCTGCGGGTGGAGGCGGGCCAGAAGTGGCTGATCACCGGCGCGAACGGGGCGGGGAAGTCGACGCTCCTCCACCTGCTGGCGGGCTACCTGTCGCCCACAACCGGTCGCATCGATCGGGATGCCAGCCAGCGGGTCGGGCTCCTCACGCAGGAGATCAGCCTGCCCGATCCGGCCGACCGCGGGCCGGACCGGACGGTCGCGCAGGCGTACACGGACCTCGTGGGACTCGAGCGCGCGGAGGAGGTCCCGATCCAGACCTTCGGGCTGCTGGCCGGCCGTGACCTGAACCGGCCGGTCCACACGCTGAGCGTGGGTCAGCAGCGGCGCCTCGAGCTGGCTGTCGTGCTCGCGGACACCCCGAACATCCTGCTGCTCGACGAGCCGACGAACCACTTATCCCTCCTGCTCGTCACCCAGCTCGAGGCCGCAATCCGCGACCATCCCGGCACGGTCATCGTCGCCTCCCACGACCGGTGGATGCGTCGTACCTGGGAGGGATGCACCCTGCATCTGGGGCTATGAGCAGCATCGCGGGCGATGACCAGCATCGTGGGCGATGAGCAGCTTCTGGGCGATGGCCTGCACACGGAAGCGTGATCCCGGTACGCTCATGGGGTGACCCAGTTCACAACCGCTTCTGCAACCATGCGGCTCCCCGCGGCGGGGGCTACGTCCGGTGCGTCGACTCCAGCGAGATCCTCGGCTCCCACAGCAGACACCGCGAACACTCGCGCGGACGCGCTGCTGATGTCCGCCCTGGCATTGGCGCAGAACCGACCCGACGAGCTGAGCGTCGCGGACCTCGCCGATCACGTGGGCTACAGCCCGTTCCACTTCTCCCGCCTCTTCACACACCGCCTGGGGATCGGGCCG
>DWZY01000265.1 GCA_019117325.1 Candidatus Brevibacterium intestinigallinarum | reverse complement strand
CATCATCAACAACAAGCTGTCGACGCACCTGCTGCTGCGGTCGATGGACATCCGGTCGCCGGAGCTCATCGGCGTGTACTCGCGCGGACTGGTGCACTTCTTCCCCGCGGAGGGGCGGATGCCGGTCGCGGACTACCTCGAGTCGATGGAGCAGGACGAGACGGTCTTCTTCAAGGTGCTCGCGGGGGCCGAGGGCAACAACATCCACGCCGTCCAGCGGACGTCGGACGCGACGTGGGCGGTCGACGGAGTGGACCGGAATCGGGCGTCTGCTGCCTCGGTCTTCACGCGCGTGACGAAGCCGATGATCATCGAGCGGGGACTGGTGCAGCACCCGGACCAGGCGGCGCTGTTCGACGCGTCCGTCAACACGCTTCGCGTCCTCACGATGGTGGACCTGGACAAGGGCAGCGAGCCGTTCATCGCGATGGCGGTCCAGCGGATCGGCTGCCGTCGGTCCGCCCCGGCGGACAACTGGACGCGCGGCGGGCTGAGCGCCCGCATCGATCTGGAGACGGGAACCCTGAGCCGGGCGACGCGCCTGCCGGACGGTGACGTGAAGGAATGGTTCGACCAGCACCCGGACAACGGTGCGCAGATCACCGGCATGCAGGTGCCGCTGTGGGACGAGGTCCGCGATCTGGTCCTGCACGCCGCCCGCTCGCTGTCGTTCATGGAGTACATCGGCTGGGACATCGTCGTCTCCCCGGACGGCCCCATCGTGCTGGAGGCGAACATCAACACGGGTCTCAACGTCATGCAGTCGCACGCCCCGCTGTTCGACGATGCGCGGGTCCGCACCTACTACAGCAGGCGCGGCGTGAAGACGCGGCTGCTGGCGGAAGCGCCGGCGGAGAACGGCACCACTGAGTCTGTCGTGGAAGAGGTCTGAGGAGTGGAGCTGCTGCAGAGGGCACGGTCACTGGCGGAACGCGCACCCCGGGCCGTGGCGCGACGCGTGGGGCGCGGCACTGAGACGAACGGCCCGGCCGGCGCGATCTCCGCACGAGACTTCGCCGCGCGACAGCCCCTCAACAGGGGGCGGGGATGGCTGCGCAGCAGGGTCATCGCCGATCGACTGGTGCCGGGCCTCGCCGCGCATCTGCCCGTCATGCTCTGCACGCTCACCAGCTCCCGCGACGGCCTGCAGGTCGTGCGCCTGCGCGCCTATCCGAAGACCCTGGGGAAGACCGCGCAGGACCTGCTCGACCTGATCCGCACGGAGCGCCGGGTGCGTGTGGTGCCGGTGAAGTGGGGGACGGGCGAGGGCCTCGTCGTCTCGTGGGACGGTGAGACCTTCTGGATCGACGGTGAGGCTGCGGCTGACAGCGTCGTCCTCTCGCACCTCGACGCGCTCACGGAGGAGGGCCATCAGGTCGTCGTCCGTGCCGGTGCCGCAATTGCGGCCCAGGCCGGTGACGCGCTCCGCCTCACGGTGGCGCGCGGCAGTTCCGATCATGCATCGGTCCTCGCGGTCGAGCCGCGGGACGCGACCGGAAGTGTCTCCGGGACTGTCGTCTCACCGGGTCTGACGGCCGCCGTGGAGGAGCTGCTGTCGCAAGACGCCACGAGCTTCCGACTGGTGGCGCTCGACGTTCTGCCCCGGGAGGGGGGCGACTTCCGGATCCTCGACATCCTGCCGGAGCCGCCGTACCCGCACAGCGATCTGCTGGACGAGGACGGCTGGGACCGGCTGACCGAGGCCGTCCAGGACGCACCCGCGGTCAGCAGCGCCGGAGGCCTGGCGGGCGCGGTGCACAGGACGCGCCAGCTGGCCCACCGTGCGCGGCGCCGTGTGCACGCGTTCCAGCTGCGCTCGACCGGCTTCAGCCGGCGCATGGCGCTCCTGTGGGTCAAGCAGATCAACAACGACAACCGGCGCAATGCGGACATCCCGTCGTACGTGCGCGCCCGTCATCACCGTGCAGGCTTCGTCTCCACGACCGTGTCGCGGTTCGGGATCACCCCGGAGAACCAGGATCAGTTCATCTCGAACCGGGACTACCTGCTGGCCGAGCCGCTGAATGAGACCTACGGGAAGTGGGTGCGGGACCGGGTCTCGTCCCTCACGGTTTTCGAACCGTTCGCCCAGCACTTCGAGACGATGCACTACCAGGTCATGCAGCGCGACGGGGGACTGCACGTCGTGCCGCTGACAGCTCTGGCACGGGAATGCGGCACGGACGCGAACGGACTGGCCGCGCTCCTGCAGCGCACGGGGCCCCTGGCGATGGGCGCTGCTGCGTGGAGCGGCCGTCGACCACGCGTCCTCGGGCACACGGGCGAGTCCTTCACCGTGGACGGACGGGAGTACTCCCGTGACGAGTTCGAGGCGCTGCTGACCCACCGGGTCCGCAGCCAGTTCTTCGTCCTCTATGAACCGTTCACCCCATCCGGCCCCCTCACGGAGCTCGTGACCGGAGGGGACGTGCAGCTGCAGGTCACGATGATGAACCCGGGCGGTGGAGACCCCCAGGTGGCGGAGGCCTTCGTCGTCGCGACCGACGAGGTCGAGACGCGGCAGATCCGCAGGCTCATCGAATCCGGGCAGGCGGGACTGCAGAAGATCGGCGGCGACGACCGCCGGGGGAACGGCGTCGATACCGAGGAGATCGACGCATACCTCTCCCGCATTGAGCACCGCGCCGACGCAGAAGTGCGATCCGATGCGACGGCGCGATCATGGTTGGACGATGACGACGACACCGCGGAGTCCACATCCGCACGACTGCGCCTGGAATCGCGCATCGACGCGGACACGGGAACGTTCGACGGTGCGCGCACCGTGCTGGGCGGTCAGCTGTGGAGCCTGGAGTCGCACCCCAGCACCGGTCGCCGGTACGAGGGCCGGATCGAGGAGTGGGACAGTGTGCGCTCCCTGCTCATGGACCTCTGCGCCTTCGCTCCGCAGCTGAAGTTCGTGCAGTTCACCGTGACGATCACCCAGCGGGGACCGGTCATCACGAACATCTCCGCCACCCCGCGCTTCAACCGGGAGTTCCCCTACCTGCCGGCAACGGTGGCGTTCCTGCGGGAGCACATCGAGAAGAAGCGACAGCGCACGCACACGCTGCGCGCCCGCGTCACACGCTGGCTGCACAACGCGAAGCTTCGGATCCGGC
>DWZY01000264.1 GCA_019117325.1 Candidatus Brevibacterium intestinigallinarum | reverse complement strand
ACCGTGTCCGTCGACGGTGCCGCCTGGCATGCCTGGTCCGGCCGCGAGCTCGCAATGCGCAGGGCCGTCCTCCTCCAGCAGGTGGACGTGTCCTTCCCGTTCACCGCGCTCGAGGTCGCAGAGATGGGCCGCTCCCCCTGGGCCAACCTGCCCGAGTCGCAGCATGACGACCGGATCGTCGCCGGCGCACTCGCGCGGACGGAGACCCAGGCCTTCACGACCCGCAAGTACTCGTCTCTGTCCGGCGGCGAGCGCGCCCGCGTCGCCCTGTCGCGCGTGCTCGCGCAGACTGCGGCGGCGATGCTCCTGGACGAGCCGACCGCGGCACTGGACATCCGCCACCAGGAGACCGTCCTCACGACGGCCCGGCAGTACGCGCAGACCGGCTGCGCGGTCGTCGTCATCATCCACGACCTCGACCTGGCCGGGGCCTACGCGGATCGCGTGGCCGTCCTGTCCGACGGTCGCATCGTCGCGGACGGGACGCCCGAGGACGTCTTCACCGCACCGCTCCTGTCCCACGTCTACGACTACCCGGTGACCGTCGTCCCGGATCCCACCACGGGCGCACCCGTCATCGTGCCCGTCCGCACCCCCAAGGAGGAGACGCCATGAGGCCCACGAATCGGCCCTCCGCACGAGCCCGCCGCACACCCCTGTCCGTCCTGTCGGCCATGGGAGCCGCGCTCCTCGTGGCTGCCGGCGCACTCGCGGGCGTCGTGGGTGTCACGGCGCCTGCCTCCGCCGCCGCACAGGTGTCCGTGAGCGGCACCCCGACTGTCGACGGCGAGAGCAAGCTGGAGCTGTCCGGCTCCGGCTTCCAGTCGGTGCAGGGCGGCTTCGGCGGCATCTACGTCCTCTTCGGCTGGGTCGACGACGCCGGGGGCGGATGGAAGCCCAGCAACGGCGGCAAGACGGGTCACAACTACCGCTACGTCTACGACGATGAGTCGAAGCCCACCGGCTTCCAGCTGTTCGTCGCGTTCCCCGGCTCCTCGACGGCTGCGGCCGCGAACGGCGGCGAGCTCGCCTCCGACGGCACGTGGAGCGGCACGATCCGCGTCCCCGGCGCGCGCTTCACCACCTACGACCGGTCGCAGAACGAGACGACCGTCGACTGCACCGAGGTCCAGTGCGGCATCATCACGATCGGCGCCCACGGCGTCGTGAACGCGGGCAACGAGACCTTCACACCGGTCGACTTCCCCGCCGCAGCCGGGTCGGACGAGGCCGCGGCCTCCGATGAGGATGCGGGCGATTCCGACGAGGCCGCAGAGGACTCCGGAGACACACCCGCCGCCGCGAGTGGAGACGCCCCGTCCCGCGCGGATGCGGCGCAGGCGGACACCGCCGCACCCGTGGCGACACCGGCGATCGATCCGCAGCTCGTCGCGGATCAGCAGCGGCAGCAGACGCTGCTGACGCTCCTCGTGGCCGTGGGCATCGTCCTGGGCCTGTGCGTCATGGCTTTGTCGTTCGGGATCGGCGGATATCTGGCCATGAAGGCACTGCTGCTGGGGGTGAACCCGGAGGCCCTGGAGAAGGTGCGGCGGAAGCGCGAGGAGCGCGCCATCCGCGCCGAGCACAAGCGCCGCCGCCGGGTCTCCGACCTGCGCCGCCGCGAAGAGATCCGCAGCCAGCGCGCCGAGGCCCGCAACGACGGTCGCACCGCACGCGCCGGGCTCGACCACACGGCTGCGGACCACAGCATCACGGACGACTGGGTCTCGGCTCCCACAGCGACCGGGGCAGACGCTCCGGCACCTGCTGCCCCGGCCACCGGCGAGTCCGGCAGCAAGGTCGCCGCGCCCTGGGGCGGACCCGCGCTCCTGCAGTTCTTCGACGAGGACAGCACGAGCGCATCAGCGAGCAAGCAGAACGCATCCACGATCGTGCTCGACCGCGTGGATGGCAAGGAGGAGACGTCATGAGCGCACGCAGGACGCTCGCGACCCCCGCGAGGCGACTGACCGCGGGAGCCGGAGCAGCGGCACTGGTCGCGGCCATGGGCTTCGTGGGCATCGGCACCGTCACCGCATCCCCGGCCGTCGCGGACACCGGTTCCTTGGGAGAAACGGCTGACGCCACGTTCAGCTGGGCGGTGAACGAGGAGTCCGGCGGAGGCGCGTACTTCGGCGGATCCAACTGGCTGGTGGCCGGTGAGGTGGGGGACGTCCACGGCTCACAGAATCGCGGGTCAACCGTCTGGAAGGCCGAGGATGAGCAGTACTACACCGCGGAGTCCGGCAATACGACGATCACGCGCCCGGATGCGGACGGCAAGCAGATCCCCGCGACCTGGGCCAAGAGGGACTATGACGCAAACGGGACGAAGCTCAACACGCGAGAAGGTTCCAGCTCCTGGAACCAAGCGAACATCTCGTCCGGCACCGGCACCGTCGATCCTTCGACGAACACTGCGACGATCAAGTGGGAGGGATCGTTCACCCTCGTCTACTACGGCGGCATGACGTACTGGACGATCAACGATCCGGTGCTGAGCATCTCGAACGGAGAAGGGTCCGTCTCCGCCACCCTGACTGGGTACGGCGCGGATATGAACGACCTCACTAAGTGGGTCAAGCTCGACGCCATGCCAGATGCGGAGATCGCGACCCTCACGGACGTCGAGGTCACCGATAGCGGCATCGAGGCCACTCCTGAATACGAGGGTGTCAAAATCGATATCGAGGCGGACGGCCCCTCGGGTCCGCAGAACCGCGACCGCGATGGCTGGGGCTCATTCCCGAAGGACTGGGTCAACTTCAACGTGGGCACCGGACAGGCCGCGTACTGGTACACCTCCGGTGGCATGGCCGACCCCAAGAAGACCGCAGCGCCCATCACGATCGACTACACAACCACAAAGCTCGAGTTCTTGGACCCCGGCGCTCAGCCGAAGGTACCGGAGAGCGTCTCTGCGTCCACAGACTCCTCGTCGTCCTCGACGATCAGCTGGATTCAACCAAAGGGAGCTGATCCAACACCTGATGCGGGCAACGACTCAGGGAAGGACGGAGAGAGCGACTCCACTGCGGACCCACTTCCGAACCAAGATGGGAAGATCCCCCGCGCATACCAGGTGCAATGGGCGCCCGGTGCGCGCGACGACACAAGCGTGGGCAAGGACGACGACTGGACCGGACGAACCGTCGCAGGAGCCGCCAACCGGACCACGGCCTCGGGCCTGGCTCCGTCGACGAAGTACACGGCGCGTGTGCGATCGATGAACTACGACACCGGCCAGTCCGGCAGCACCTACGGACTCTCGAGCGACTGGGAGTACGTCACGTTCACGACCGCGAAGGAGACGACGCCCTCGCCGGCTCCCGCACCGGAGCCTCCCAAGGACAACGACGGCGGCGACGACGCACCCAGTGACGGCGCAGTGTTCCGCTGGTCGATGAACCGCGAGGCAGGATCCGGCGCGTTCTTCGGCGGCTGCAACTTCCTGTCCGCCGGAGTCTCCGGCGACTACGGATCGTCGGAAGTCTGGAAGGACGACCGGCTCTACAGCTCCTCCGACGGGAACGTGACGATCCGGAAGGCCACCTCGAGCGGAGGCTGGACGGAGGCGAGCTGGGCGACGAAGTGCCAGGACCGCAACGGGCTGCCCGTGTCCGCCAACGGCAAGGACCAGTGGAACGAGCAGCAGGTCGTCATCACCGGTGGCGAGCGCGAGAAGCTGGACAACGGCGGCGAGCGCATCACGTGGGACGGGTCGTGGACCATCGCCTTCTACGGCGGCATGACCTACTGGTGGGCCTCCGACCCCGTGCTCGAGGTCGACGGCTCCGGCAACGGCACCGTCACCGCGAAGGCCTCCGGCTACGGCGCGTCGATGTACGACGCGTCGAAGTGGGAGCAGCTGGGCGAGCGCACCATCACCCTGGCGACGCTGCGCGGTGTTGACACGGACAAGGCCGACTCCGACGGCGGCTTCACGGTCACTCCGGAGTACCTGGGCGTGAAGTACTCGGGCACGGGCGGCGAGGGCGATGCCGGCGACAACCGGGTGGGCGGCGAGGAGGGCAACCCCACCGGCCAGGCGCCCAAGGACGCTGAGAATGAGGCGTACTGGGGCTCGTTCCCGAAGGACTTCATCGACTTCCAGAACGACACGGGCCAGTTCTCCTACTGGTTCACCTCGGGCGGCATCCGCGACCCGTTCAAGCCCACTGAGCCGCTGGTCGTCGCGTACTCGAGCGACTACGACTCGGGGCCGGGCGACTACTCCGGTGAGGGCGGCGGGGGGTCTTCCGCAGCCGCAGCGGGCGGTGGAGCCGCAGGCAGTGGTGCGCCGGCCTCGGCGACGAACCCGAACGCCGGGAAGAAGCCGGGTGAGGGAGCCTCGCCGGCGGACGCGAACTTCGATGAGGACCGCTCCGCGTTCTCCCAGCTGGCACAGGACGCGGCCGCGTCGTCGAAGCTGTCCACCCGCACGTTCGTCATCGCCGGTCTCACGGCGGGCGCAGGCCTGGCGGCGACGATCACATCAGTGGTCTACTTCCGCAGAAGGCTGGGTCTCGATCCCAGGATGTTCCTGTGAGCGTGCGACGCAGCACTCACCCGACCGGCCAGACCCACATCACCACATCAGACACCACACGACACTCAGGGGAGACATCCATGACCGCAGTCGATTCCGCACCCGCTCAGACATCGTTCGCCGCGCGGGTGAAGACAGAGACGCAGGAGGCGCACAACGCCGCAGAGAACACGCAGTTCATGGGCGAGCTGCTGGGCGGGAAGCGGGACCGTCGCGCGTACGTCTCGCTGCTCGAGCAGTACCTGCACCTCTACCGCGCCCTCGAGGCGACGGAGCAGCGCTTCGCGGACGCTCCGGAACTGGCCGGCGTCCTGGACGCACGGCTCAACCGCGTCGAGGCGCTCGAGGCGGACCTCGCCGACCTGCTGGACGGCGAGGCTCCCGCAGAGCCCACGCCCGCGACCGCGAAGTACATCGAGCGCCTCACCGCGCTGCCGTCCGATGCGCCCGAGCGCTACTTCGCCCACCACTACCTCCGGTACCTGGGCGACCTGTCCGGCGGTCAGGTCATCGGTCGGCTCTCCGGTCGTCACTACGAGATCCCCGCGGAGTCGCTGCGCACGTGGCGCTTCGACGGCATCGAGAAGCACAAGCCCTACAAGGATCAGTACCGGGTCGCGCTCGACACCGCGCCGCTGACCGAGGCGCAGCAGGACGCGCTCATCGACGAGGCGCAGGCCGGGTTCCTGCTGGCGAAGGAACTGTTCGACTCGCTCGCATGACGGGTATCGCTCACGTGAGGCGTATCGCGCACGTGAGGTGAGCGTCGCGCACGGCGCGCACAAGGGGGGAGGTCCGCTGATATCAGCGGGTCTCCCCCTCGTCGTCGAGCGAGTCGATGTCGTGGGACCCGGTGTTGTGGGACTCAGGGCCGTGGGACTCGGACGAGTCGGCAGCCTCGGAATCGCGGGGTGCCTCGAACTGGGAACCGGCCCCGGCCTCGGAGCCGGCTGCGGCCTCGGCGTCAGGGGTATCAGCATCCGGGGCACCGGCAGCGTCCTCCGCGTCCAGAGCCGCGCGCTCGTCGTCCCGCAGCGAGTCCGGTCGCGGGGACATCTGCTCCCACACGATGAGGACGGCGATGGCGACGGCACCGCCCACGGCGCCGCGCGACAGGGGTCCCCAGGGTCGCGGCCACTCGCCGAAGCCGGTCATGGCCTCCAGGATGATGAGGACGAGGAAGGCCGCGGCGATCGAGACGATGTAGCGCATGTTGCGATCCTGCCAGCACGCGCGGACCCCGCCAAGCCCCCGCACCGGAGGAGGACCGATACCATGCATGTCATGGCAGAACAGACTCGCGCGGGCCGCAGACGCTCCGCTCCGGCCGGAGGAACGGCGGGCAGCGGCCTGCGGCGAGCGCCGGCGACCACCCCTCCCGTGGTCCCCGTCGAGATCTGCGAGCCGGAGGTGGGCGAGGTCCCCGCACCGGCGTACCACCCGGAGACGATCGACCGCACCGCCGAGGTCTTCAAGGCTCTGGCGACCAGCTCGCGCCTGCGGATCCTGCTGGTCCTCACCCAGGGCGAGGCGAGCGTGTCGGAGATCGTCGATGAGACGGGACTCGCGCAGCCCCTCGTGTCGCAGCACCTCAAGCAGCTGCGCAGCCTGCACCTGGTCGAGGTCGACCGGGTGGGGCGCGAGGCGATCTACTCGTTCAAGGACGCGCACGTGTCGCACATCCTCATCGACGCCCTCGACCACGCGGCGGAGCACCCCGACGACGACTGAGCGGGGTGCCTCGCTCTGTCAGGTGGTCGAAGAGCGCGGCTTTGTGGGCGGTCTGCCGGTTCACGTCGGGATCCAGATTCTGAGGTCGGGATCTACGGTGTTGGAAGCACCGCGAATCCCGAACTCAATCGTCTAATCCCGGACTCAGACGCTGGCACCCGTCACGCCGAGCGCCTTGTACACCTCTCGCACGTACCGGTCGCTGCGGTCCGACCCCACGACTCCCGGGCCCATCTTGTTCATCATGTACGAGATCGTGAGTCTGCGATCCGGGTCCATGATGATGACGGAGCCGCCCCAGCCACCCCAGAAGGCGACGCGCCCACCCGGAACCGACGGCATCGACTCCTGGTCAGCGAGGCCGAAGCCCATTCCACGCCGCAGCGGAACACCCAGCACGAGGTCGATGCCGCTGGACTGCTCCTCGAACGCGAGGTCGATGGTCTTCTCCGACAGCAGGCGCACACCATCGACCTCTCCGCCCAATGAGATCGAGGACAGGATCCTCGCGACCGATCGGGCATTGCCATGT
Organism: Candidatus Brevibacterium intestinigallinarum; assembly: GCA_019117325.1. Classification (GTDB taxonomy): domain Bacteria; phylum Actinomycetota; class Actinomycetes; order Actinomycetales; family Brevibacteriaceae; genus Brevibacterium; species Brevibacterium intestinigallinarum. Next base: position 1,131 of record DWZY01000264.1, on the reverse strand, counting down.
CCGTTGAGTGCGCCCATGTCTGCTCGCCGCCAGTCGGCCGTGTTGGCGGCGTTCGCGTTCGGAGCGGGTCCGGAGAAGGTCTTCACCATGGGGTGATCCGGACTCAGGTCGGATGGCATCTCCAGCGGCGGAGGCGGAATGACCTCTGCGATCCGTCCCCAATCCTCTTCTCGAGCACCGATCTGGAAGTCCGCTCCCAGTGGACTCGCGATCTCCTCGTCGACGAACTGCTTGAACGGCCGTCCCGTGATCCGGCGGATCACCTCGCCGATGAGATGTCCCTGGTTGTGAGCGTGATATCCGGCCGCTGCGCCGGGCTCCCACCACGGCGCCTGCGCTGCCAGCGCAGACGTCGACTTCTCCCAGTCGTACATGTCCTCAGTCGTGAACGGGAGATCCCACCCGGACACCCCCGACGTGTGCGCCAGGATCTGTCGCACGTCGATGTCGGACTTTCCGTTCGCCGCGAACTCCGGCCAGTACTGCGCGACGGGCGCATACGGATCGAGTTCTCCCGCATCCATGAGCATGAGTGCGGCGAGGTACGAGACCGTCTTGGTCGTCGACCACACATTCACGATGGTGTCATCGGTCCAGAGCTGCTGCTGGCCGGCATCGCGGTAGCCGCCCCACAGGTCGACGACGTTCTCCCCGTCGACGTTGACCACGATCGAGGCACCCAGCTCCTCCCCGGACTGGATGTTGGACTCGAAGGCTGTGCACAGTCCCTCGAACTGCTCGGTGTTCGTGCCCTGGACCAGAGGTGTCTGCATCGTCGCTCCTCATTCGTGTGAAGCTCCGTTGCCTCACGTTCTTGGAATATACGCACCGGCAGTACATCTGTTCAATCGAACAGCTTTGAGCTCAGCACAGACAGTCAGTGTCCAGCCGGCCTCGCAGCGGGGCACCCCGCACCCGGTGGAGAGTCAGTGCGTCAGAGGCCGCGGCCGGACCCTCAGAGGAAGAGGTCTGCTTCCAGCCCCTCCTCCGTGGCGCCCTCGTGGAGGTACCGGGAGAAGTCCGTGACGCCTGACTCCCGCAGGACCGCCTCGTCGACGAAGCAGCGTCCCGTCGCCTCCTCCCACGGCAGGCCCAGGATGACGGCCGCCGCGTCCGCCATGATCTCCGGCG
>DWZY01000263.1 GCA_019117325.1 Candidatus Brevibacterium intestinigallinarum | reverse complement strand
AGGCGAGCAGACTCGCCGTGCCATGGACGAGGTACGGCAGTACGGTGGGCACCGGACCCCACTGAGCCAGTGCGCCGGCCACGCCGGCACCTCCGGCGAACCCCAGAGACAAGGCGATCGCGGCGCGTCGTGCGCCTGCCTCACCGCGGCCCTCGAGCTGGGAGTGCTCCTTGATCCAGCTGGATCCGACGACCATGCCAGCCGCGACGCTCAGCCCGCTGACGGTGCGGCCCAGGCACATGCCGATGAGGCTGGAACTCGTCACCGCGAGCAGAGCACTGCCCAGGATGCCGAGTGCGAGCCCCGCGACCATGACGGGCTTGCGCCCATGCCGATCGGACAGCGGCCCGGCGAGCGCGAAGCCCGGGATGATGCCCACGATGTAGAACGCCAGGAGGACGTCGACCTCGAACTGCGAGTAGTCGAACAGCGCGCGATACATCTGCATGAGGGGCAGGAACTGGTTGCCGCCCCACGCGATGACGACGGTGCTCGCACCGACCAGCAGCCAGGGCCGCGCACGGGCGGTGGACTCCTGTGTCACGAGTCCAGGTAGAACGCCGCCGCGTTGTCCCAGAACACTGCGCTGGCCTCCTCCGGGGCCAGGGCCTGTGCGATCTGTGTGAAGTCCTCGTCGCGGAACGGGCGGCGGGCGCGGGTGGAGGGGAGGTCGGTGCCGACCATGAGGGCGGTCGGGTCGACGTCCAGGATGGCGCGCATGACTGCGGTGGGATCGAGCTCGACGCGGCCGAAGCCGGTGGCCTTGACCTTCACCCCCTGCTCCACGAGGCGCAGCAGGTTCGGCAGGCCGTCCTCATGCATGCCGAGGTGATCGATGCTCGCCGCCGGCAGAGCCGCGATCCGCGCGGACAGGTCCGCGTCGATGGTGCGCGCGTCGATGTAGAGCTCTGCGTGCCAGCCCACCAGCTCGTGGACGCGACGAGCGAGGCGCTCCAGGTCGTCGAGAGCCGCGGAGCCTCCGCGAGCGACGTTGAAGCGCATGGCCCGGACCCCGGCCTCGTGCAGGTCGCGGATCTGCTGGTCGCTCGTGCCGCCGGGAATCTGCGTGACCCCGGCGTAGGTGGGGCCCAGAGCCTGCAGGGCGTCGACGAGATATCCCTGGTCGAAGGCCTGGAAGGAGCCGGAGACGACCGCGCCACCGGCGATGCCCAGGCCCTGGATGCGCTCGCGGTAGTCGTCGACGGTGAACGGATCCGGCATGAAGCCGTTGTTCTCGACCAGCGGGTGCGCGGGGTCGATGATGTGCAGGTGCGAGTCGAAGACGCGCTGACCCGCCGGCTGATTCGCGGGCTGTGTCACGGGCGGGTCTCCTCTGCCTGGCGGGCGATGCGGTCATCGAAGCGGCCTCGGTCGACGACGCCGCGCCGGTGGGCGCCGCGGCTGATGACGGCGTGCTCGTCGCGGGCCTCGACCTCGAAGACGAGGGAGCGGCCCTCGACCTCGACCACGCGGACATCGACGGTGATGGTGGACCCGGGCACTGTCGGGGCCTCGTGGGACAGGTCGACGTGGGTGCCCAGGGTCAGATCGCCCGGGTCGAGGTGATCCTGGATGGCTTCGACGCAGGCCCATTCGAGGATGCCGACCATGTATCCGGTGGCCAGGACCTCGGGCATGGTCGCGAACCCGGGCGACTCCGGAAGCAGGTGCGGGACAGTCCGGTTGTCCGGCATGGTGTAGCGCATCGTGTGCGTGAGGCCGGGCCTCAGCGTGTCCTTCATGGGGTCTCCTTCGGCGTCTTCGTCGTCGTGCGTGGGTGGATGCGGGCGGCCGCGATCATGTCCGCGGCCGTCGCGCGGGCGTCGAGGATCGCCGTGGTGTCGCCGGTCGTGATGACACGGGCGTTCGCGCCGTCCAGGAGCAGCATGAGGGACGAGCCCCAGCGCTCGGAGTCCTCGAGCCCGTCGGATGCGGCGAGCGAGGCGAAGAGGCCGCGCATCCAGTCCTTATACGCGGTGATCACCGCGCGGGCGGGATGCTCCGGGTCGGGGAGCTCCGCGGCCGCATTGGTGAAGGGGCAGCCGCGGAAGCCAGCCTTCTGATGTCCGATGGCGAACCAGTCGAAGAGCGCGAGGACACGGCTGTCCGTGTCCGCGGGAAGGCCGTCGAGATGGTCGGTGATCGTGCGCTCGCGGTCAGCGCGCCGGCGGTCGAGGACCGCCGCGACGAGACCGGCCTTCGACCCGAACTGCGCGTAGAGGGTCGGCTTCGAGACGCCCGACTCATCGACGACGCGGTCGACGCCGATCGCGCCGATCCCCTGCGTGTAGAAGAGGCGCGAGGCGAGCTCGAGGATGCGCTCGCCGGACCGGGTGAAGTTCACAGCACTGAACTTACAGGTCTGTAAAGAAGGCCGCAGCGGGTGCTCGTCCTTTTGACGAAGGATCCTGCGCGGGCGGGAGTGTGCGCGCCGGCGAGTCAGCCGCGCGCGAGGCCTCACGCGTGGGGGAGCGGCTGCTGCCGGCTGCAGTCGGACGTCTCGAGCTGGAAGGTGGTGTGCTCGATGCGCTCCTCGAAGTGATCGCGCACGCAGGCCCGCAGCTCGGCGAGCACCTCGTCTGCGTGGCTGTCGGTGAAGCAGCCGGGCTCC
>DWZY01000262.1 GCA_019117325.1 Candidatus Brevibacterium intestinigallinarum | reverse complement strand
GGCGCAGATCCTCGAGCAGTTGGGTGTGGACGTCATCGACGAGTCCGAGGTCCTGTCCCCCGCCGACTACGTCCACCACATCGACAAGCAGTCCTTCACCGTGCCGTTCGTCTGCGGCGCGACGAACCTGGGCGAGGCGCTGCGGCGCATCGCGGAGGGTGCTGCGATGATCCGCTCGAAGGGCGAGGCCGGCACCGGCGACGTGTCCGAGGCGACGCGGCACATCCGCACGATCCGCGCGGAGATCGCCCGGCTGGCCGCGCTGCGCGGCGACGAGCTGGCGGTTGCCGCGAAGGAGCTGCAGGCACCGCTGTCGCTGGTGGCGCAGGTCGCGGCGGAGGGACGACTGCCGGTGCCGCTGCTGACCGCCGGCGGCATCGCGACGCCCGCGGACGCGGCGATGATGATGCAGCTGGGCGCGGACGGCGTGTTCGTGGGGTCCGGGATCTTCACGTCCGGTGATCCGCAGCGGCGGGCGGCCGCGATCGTGCGGGCGACGGCCGAGCACCAGGACGCGCAGGTGCTGGCGGACGTCTCCCGCGGCCTGGGCGAGGCGATGGTGGGGATCAGCGTCGCTGATCTTCCCGCTCCGCACCGGCTGGCCGAGCGCGGCTGGTGATGCGGGTCCTCCCGATCGGCAGCATGAGCGGCTGACCCGAGACCGGGTCGTCGACGACCCGGCAGTCGAGGCCGAAGACCGCCCGGACGTTCTCCTCCGTGAGGACGTCCGCGGGCGCACCGGTCGCGTGGATGCCGCCGTCGGCGATCATGACGAGCCGGTCGCAGTACCGTGCGGCCAGGTTGAGGTCGTGGAGCACCATGACGATCGTGATGCCGGCGCGCTCATTCAGCTCGGTGAGGAGGTCGAGCACCTCCACCTGGTGACTCACGTCGAGGAAGGTGGTGGGCTCGTCCAGGAGGAGCAGATCTGTCTGCTGCGCCAGCGCCATCGCGATCCACGCGCGCTGGCGCTGGCCGCCTGACAGCTCGTCGACGGGGCGATCGGCGAGTGCCGCCGTGTCCGTGGCGTCGAGCGCCGCCGCCACCGCCTCGTCATCCTCGTCCCGCCACCGGGTGAGGATCCCTTGGTGCGGGTGCCTCCCCCGGCCCACCAGGTCGGACACCGTGATGCCCTCGGGTGCCAGCGGTGTCTGCGGCAGCAGGCCCAGAGTTCGCGCCAGGCGCTTGGCGGGCAGCCGGTGGACATCCTTCCCGTCGAGCAGCACGTGCCCGGCGGCCGGAGCCAGCAGCCGTGACATCGACTTGAGCAGAGTCGACTTCCCGCAGGCGTTGGCGCCCACGACCGCCGTCACCTGGCCCGGGGGCACCTCGAGGTCGAGGCCGCGGATGACGGAGCGGTCGCCGTAGCCCGCGTCGAGGCCCTGGGCTGTGAGGGTGTGGTCGCGGGTCACAGGGCGCCTCCGGTGCGATTGGTCCTGATGATGAGGTAGAGCAGATAGGGAGCGCCCAGCACGCCCGTGATGACGCCCACCGGGTAGCGGGTGTCGAAGGCGAACTGGCCCACGAGGTCCGCAGTGAGCACCAGCAGTGCGCCCACGAGCGCGGACGGGACGAGCGGGGACGGGCCCGGACCCACGATCCGGGCGGCGATCGGGCCGGACAGGAACGCGACGAACGCGATCGGACCGGCCGCCGCGGTTGCGAACGCGATGAGGCCCACCGCGGTGACGACCAGAGCGAGACGGGTGCGGGCCACCCGGACGCCCAGGGCCTCGGCGGTGTCATCGCCCAGCTGCGTCGCGGACAGGTTCCGCGACTGCAGGAGCAGCAGCGGGGACAGCACGATGAGGGCGACGAGCACGGGAACGACCTGGTGCCAGTCGGCCCCGCCCAGGCTGCCGGTCAGCCACCGCATCGCCTCCTGCAGGTCCCACTGGGAGGCGCGGGAGAGCTGCCAGTTCGTGAGTGCCACGAGCATCGCGGCCATGCCGACACCCACGAGGATCAGGCGCATCCCCGCGACACCCCGCCGGTAGGACAGGAGGTAGATGAGCAGCGCGACCGCCAGGCCCGCCACGATCGCGACAACGGAGACGCCCGTGCTGCCCAGTCCCAGGGTCACGATGGCGAAGACGGCCGCGGCTGACGACCCGGAGCTGATGCCGATGATGTCCGGGCTGGCCAGGGGGTTGCGCAGCATCGTCTGGAAGGTGGCGCCGCCCAGCCCGAAGGACAGTCCCACGAGCAGGGCCAGGGCAGCGCGCGGGATGCGCAGGCGTCCCACGGTGAACGACGCGCCGGGGACCGACTCGCCGAGGATGACGCGCACGACGTCGCTCAGGGGGTAGATGGTGCGGCCGATCATGAGGCTCAGCACGAGCACGACGGCGATGAGGAGGGTGAGGACGACCACCGTGAGCGCGAACCGGCGCTGCCGCCGCCTGCGGTCGGTGACGACGCGGGCCTTCGTGGGGGACGGAGCCTGCAGCATCACAGCGCACGCACCTTCTGCCGGCGGACGATCGCGATGAAGACGGGGGCGCCGATGAGTGCGGTGAGGATGCCCACGTCCAGCTCCGCCGGCCGGGCGATGATGCGGCCCACGATGTCCGAGGCCGTCAGCAGCGCGGCCCCCGTGACGGCCGAGAACGGGATGAGCCACCGGTGGTCGACGCCGGCCAGCAGCCGGCACGCGTGCGGGATGACGAGGCCCACGAACCCGATGGGTCCCGTGATCGCGGTCGCCGCCCCGCAGAGGACGACGGCGCCTGCCGAGGCCACGAGCCGCGCGATGAGCACGCCCTGGCCCAGCCCCGCCGCGAGTTCGTCCCCCAGCGCCAGGCCATTGAGGCCGCTGGCGCTGAGGAAGCTGATGAGGAAGCCCGCCAGCAGGAACGGCAGCATGAGCTGGACCGAGTCCATGGTTCCGCCGCCCACCCCGCCGATCTGCCAGTCGCGGGCCAGCCCGGCGATGTCACTCCGCGGCAGAACGACCGCGCTGATGAACGAGGTGAGTGCCGCGGCGGTCGCCGCTCCGGCGAGGGCGAGCTTGAGCGGTGTCGCTCCCCCGCGGCCCAGGGACCCGATCGTGTAGACGAAGACCGCCGTGATCGCGGCACCCACGATCGCCCACCAGATGTAGTCCGAGGCCGTGGCGAGCCCGCCGTACGCCATCCCGATGACGACGGCCAGGGACGCCCCGGTGTTGACGCCCAGGATCCCCGGGTCCGCCAGCGGGTTGCGGGTGACCCCCTGCATGACCGCGCCGGACACGCCCAGCGCGGCCCCGGCCAGCACCGCCAGCCACGTGCGCGGGATCCGCTTGGCGACGGCGGCCCGGTCGAAGCCGTCGGCCGACCCGCCGTAGGCGGCCAGCACATCCGCGATCGACACGCTGCGGGAGCCGATCATCGTCGACAGGACCATGAGCACGGCGAGCAG
>DWZY01000261.1 GCA_019117325.1 Candidatus Brevibacterium intestinigallinarum | reverse complement strand
CGTCGGTGAAGTAGTCCCAGTTGAGGGCGTGGCCGTGGACATCCGTCGTGGCCAGGACGGACAGCGACAGGGCCTGCGCCTGGGGCGCGGGCATCGCCGTCGCCGAGGCCGCGGGGCCTGCCACCAGAGCGGCCGCTGCCAGCGCGGCGGGGAGGGTCGGTCGGAACATGCGGGACTCCTGAGCATTCGGGCGCAGGCACGGGGCCTGCAGGGCTGCACGGTCACCGCGCGGATGGACCGCGCAGACGCCCCTCACTCTATTCTCAGGAACGGTCGTCGTGGCCGTCTTCCACATGACGAATCGGGGGCGTGCGGGTGACATCCACCCGCACGCCCCCGATCACAGTCGGCTCAGAGCGAACCCAGTGCGTAGAGGACGACGGCGATGCCGAAGCCCAGGACACCCACGACGGTCGACATGACGGTCCAGGTCTTGAGCGTCTGCGCGGTCGACAGCCCGAAGAACCGGCTGACCAGCCAGAAGCCGGAGTCATTCACGTGGCTGACGACGGAGGAGCCGGCGGCCGTCGAGGCGACCAGCGCGACGAGCTGCACCGCGTTGTAGTCACCGGCCATGATCGCCGGCTGCATGAGGGCGGCCGCAGTCGTGAGCGACACGGTCGCGGATCCCTGGGCCACACGGACGACGGCGGCGACCAGGAAGCTCGCGACGATGAGCGGCAGGTGCATCGAGTCCATCGCCTGGGCGATCGCATCGCCGATCCCGGAGGACCGCAGCACGCCGCCGAACATGCCACCCGCACCGGTGATGAGGATGACGGAGCAGACGGGGCCCAGCGCGGAGTCCGTCACGAGCTCCGTGAGCGTGCCGCCCTTGTTACGGGCCAGGCCCAGGACGACGATCGCGATGATGGTCGTGATGAGCAGCGCGACCGGCGTCTCACCGATCATCCGGAGGATCTGCACCCACATCGCATCGCCGTCGACGGTGCCGGCGGTGGACAGCGAGTTGAGGACCGTGTTCATCGCGATGAGGACCAGCGGGAACAGGAGGAGGAACACGACCAGCCACGGGCTGGGGTTGGACTTGAAGTCGTTGTCCCGATCGCCCTCTCCGTCCGTGCCCAGGATCGTGGGCACGGGCACGGAGACCTTCTTCGTGAGCGGCTTCGTGATGAGGAGACCGCCGAAGTACCACGCGGGGATGACGAAGACGAGGCCGAGCAGCACCATGAGCCCCTGGTCGGCGCCGTAGAGGTCGACGGCCGTGACCGGGCCCGGGTGCGGCGGGACGAAGACGTGCATCGACAGGAACGCGACGGCGGACGGGAAGGCGATGGAGAGGAACGGCATGCTGAGCCGGCGTGCGACCGCGTAGATGATCGGCAGCATGAGGACCAGGCCCGCGTCGAAGAAGATCGGGAAGCCCATGAGGAGGCTGGCGATCGCGACCGCCAGCGGCGCCCGCTTCTCGCCGAACATCCGGATGAGCGCGTCCGTGAGGCGCTGGGCGCCGCCGCTGGCCTCCAGCAGGCGGCCCAGCATCGCGCCCAGTCCCACGAGCAGTGCGACGCTGGCGAGCGTCCCGCCGAAGCCGGACAGCATGACGGAGACGACGCTGGAGGGAGTGATGCCCGTGGCCAGTGCGGTCAGCAGGCTGACCAGCACGAGCGCGATGAAGGCGTGGAAGCGGAACGCGATGATGAGGATGAGCAGCAGGGCGATCGCTGCGGCGGCGATGCCCAGCAGCCCTCCGGTGGAGAGGTCCCAGAGGAACGTGATCTCGTCTGTCATGGGGAGTCCTTGGTGAGGTGAGTGGAAGGTGCCGCGGGGCGGGCCTCAGGGCACGCCAGCGGGCAGTCGGGGCACTCCGACCGGCGGCAGGGCGAACGAGCCCTCCCGCACGATCAATGAGTGCTGGGATGGGATGCCGGGCGGAGGATCCGACCGGCAGTCAGACGCTGGTGTGCGTCAGAGTTTGAGGCGCGTCAGTGATTGAGGCGCGGGATCGGCTTCGTCTGCGCGATCCGCTGGAAGGCGACGGCCGGTTCCAGCACCATGCCGTCGCCCAGCTGGCTCGTCATCGACCGGCTCATCTCCTGCCACGGCGTCTGGCTGGCCGGGTACGCATACCCGCCGTCCGCCTCGAGCTGCTCACGGCGGACCTCGAGCTCCTGTGCGTCGACCTGCAGGTCGACGCGGCCCGTGTTGAGGTCGATGCGCAGGCGGTCCCCCGTGCGGAGGAGGGCCAGCACAGCGCCCGGGGCTGCGGCCTCGGGCGAGCAGTTGAGGATCGACGGCGAGGCCGAGGTCCCCGACTGCCGACCGTCGCCGATGCACGGGAGACTCGTGACGCCCTCGTTGATGAGGCGCGCCGGCGGGTGCATGTTGACGACCTCCGCCGCGCCCGGGTAGCCGATCGCCCCTGTCCCGCGCATGACGAGGATCGAGTGCGCGTCGATGCCCAGGTCCGGGTCGTCGATGCGGGCGTGGTAGTCCTCGGGCCCGTCGAAGACGACGGCAGTGCCCTCGAAGGCGTTGGGATCGTCCGGATTCTGCAGGTAACGACTGCGGAACTCGTCACCGATGACGGACGTCTTCATGACGCCGTTGTCGAACAGGTTGCCGGTCATGACCTGGAAGCCCGCGGCCTCGACCATGGGCTCGTCGATCGCGCGGATGACCTCGTGGTCCGCGACCGTCGTGTCCCGGCAGTTGTCGCCGATCGTGCGGCCGTTGACGGTGAGCGCGTCCTCGTGGATGAGCCCCTTCTTCATGAGCTCGTTCACGACCGCGGGCACCCCGCCGGCACGGAAGAACTCCTCGCCCAGAAAGCGGCCGGCCGGCTGCATGTCGACCAGCAGCGGGACCTCGTGGCCGTGGGTCTGCCAGTCGTCCAGATCCAGCTCGACGCCCAGGTGACGGGCGATCGCGATGAGGTGCCAGGGCGCGTTCGACGAGCCACCGATCGCGGAGCAGACGCGGATCGCATTGAGGAAGGACTCGCGCGTCATGACGTCGGAGGGCTTGCGGTCCGCGTACGCCATCTCGACGATCTGCTTGCCCGTCTGGTAGGCGATCGTGGGCCGCTCCTGGTAGGGCGCGGGGATCGCGGAGCAGCCGGGCAGGCTCATGCCCAGGGCCTCGGCGACCGCGTTCATGGTCGAGGCAGTGCCCATCGTGTTGCAGTGGCCGATCGACGGCGAGGACTGCTTGACCATCTGCCAGTACTCGTTCTTGTCGATCTTCCCGGCGGCGAACAGGTCGCGCGCCTCCCAGTCGATCGTGCCGGTGCCCACGCGGCGGCCCTTGTACCAGCCGTTCAGCATGGGTCCGCCGGACAGGACGATCGCGGGGATGTCGACCGTGGCGGCGGCCATGAGCAGCGCCGGCGTCGTCTTGTCGCAGCCGGTCGTGAGGACGACGGCGTCCAGCGGGTAGCCGTGCAGCGTCTCGACCAGGCCCAGGTACTGGAGGTTGCGGTCCAGTGCGGCGGTGGGGCGCTTGCCGGTCTCCTGGATGGGGTGGACGGGGAACTCGAAGCAGATGCCGCCGGCCTCGCGGATGCCCTCGCGCACGCGCTTCGCCAGTTCGATGTGGTGGCGGTTGCAGGGCACCAGATCGCTGCCGGTCTGCGCGATGCCGATGATCGGCTTCCCGGACTGCAGCTCCTCCTGGCTCAGGCCATAGTTGAGGTAGCGCTCCAGGATGAGGATCGTGGAGTCGGGCTCATTGGGGTTGTCGAACCACTCCTGCGATCGCCAGCGCAGCGGGACGAAGCCCTCGTCCGTGCGCGCGGTGCCGTCCGCGTCGTCGCCCGCAACGGCACTGCCGGGGAATCCGTCCGGGTTGTACCCGCGGGTATGGGTGCCCGGGTACGCGTGCACGCCGGCGACGGGTGACTCGTCGCTGCCAGAAGATGTCTCCGATGACATCGCTACCACCTTCGGTGAGAGGCGGCTGAGGATCGACCCGCCGCTTCGTATACGGAACACGTATATCCTATACGACATGAGGGTCGAAGGGGACCCATCTCACAGAATCGTGTCGCGGTGCCAGACAGACAGCCGGGCAGTGGGCTGGACGACCGACCGGCCGTTCAGAGCAGGCCCGGATCAATCAGAGAAGCCCCGGATCACTCAGAGCAGGCGACCGCGGATCCGCCCGGTGGGAACACCGGACACCGTGAGCCCGGGGACGGCCCCACCGCTCATCTGCGGCGCGAAGCGCTGGAGGGAGTTCTCCAGGTGGAGGCGCATCGCGGCCTCGGCGTCGTCCGGCCGGCACTCGGCGACGGCGCGGGCGATCTCCCGGTGCTCGTCGAGCGTCACGTCGAAGTGCTCCCCCAGCGTCTCCGAGCCCTCGATGTCGTCGCCGTAGAGGCGGAAGAGGTGCAGCTGCGCGTGGAGACTCTCGAACGCGGCGAAGAGGAACGCGTTGCCCGTGGCGGACTGGATCGTCTTGTGGAAGAGCTCGTCGTGCATCGCCAGATGCGTGCGCGAGACCGCGCCACTGGCGCGGAAGTCATCGACCAGGCGGACCAGCTCGTCCCCCGGATTCGTCATGCGGTCAGAGGACAGGACGCGCGCGGACCACGGCTCCAGGAGCATCCGCACCTCGAACATGTGGCGGAACTCGACGCCGTCCAGCAGAGCGGTCGTCGAGTATCCCCGCCCCTTGACGCGCTCGACGAGGCCGTCGCCCTCGAGATGGTGGAGGGCCTCGCGGACCGGCGTCTGCGACACGCCCAGCTCGCGCACCAGCGCATCGATGTTGATCTTGGTGCCCGGGCGCAGGTCATTGCGGACGATCTTCTCCCGGATCCGGTCGTAGACCGATCTCGACTCCATGCACTCCCCTTCGCGATTCGCTCGACTCTCCACAGTAGTCGGCCGCGGACGGTTCCCGCCCCGCGCACGCCCCAGCCGGACGGTCGTGCACTCATCCGGGAGGTCGATCCGTTCACCCCAGCCGCTCCGCCGCACACATCTCGGCCGGATCACAGAATTGAAATTGATCTCGAATTACGCGTCCTGCGTTGTTAGTGTCGGCAGAGGCAGGGTGACCGACCCCACGCACGCGCACTGCTGCACGCGCCCGGGTCGCCGCACTGCCCGCAGTGACGATGGTGTCCACGACTCAATGGAGAGTGACGAGCATGGCAGCAGTGAACACAGCGAGGATCGCGACCCTGGCAGCGATCGCGTCGATCAGCCTCGTGGCGGCCGGGTGCGCGGGAAGCGCCGGGTCCGCCGAGGACGGCGGAGGGGGCGAGGGCTTCGAGTTCGGCGCCTCGCAGGAGGAGGTCGATGCAGTCCTCGCGGACCTCGACCCCGTCGAGATCACCTACCAGGCCGGTGCGCAGTCGCCGCAGTCCGTCTCCGCGCGCAGCGGCCACGGCTTCAAGGAGTACGTCGAGGAGCGCTCCGGCGGGAAGATCACGGTCGATGTCGTCTGGGGGCAGGCGATCGCCGGGTACGCGGAGATCGACGACGCGCTGCAGGACGGGCGGGTCGACGTCTCATACGCACTGCCCATCTACCAGCCCACTGAGCACCCGCAGTTCAACGCCCTCGCCACGGCGACGGCCGGGATGCCCAACTCCCCCGTCGTGGGCGAGATGGTGGGCAACGCCGCGCTGGTCGACCTCGCGTGGAACTCGCAGGAGCTGCTGGACAACTACGAGGAACAGGGACTCACACCGCTCACCCCCATGATCAGCACGGGCTCATACGTGTCCGTGTGCGGCGAGGAGGGCACATCACTGGACGACATGAAGGGCCGGCAGATCCGTGTGGCGAGCGTGGCACACGAGCAGCAGGTGACGGCGATGGGAGCCTCCCCCGTCTCGATGGAGTACGTCGAGGTGTTCGAGGCGCTGCAGAGGGGAACGGTCGACTGCACGTTCGCGCAGACGCTGCCATCGGAGGAGAGCGGCCTGTTCGAGGTGGGCAAGCACGTGGCCTACACATCGGAGAAGAACAGCCTCTCCGGCCGATCCGCGGGTGCGAATCTGGCCGGCACCGGCTTCCAGAAGCTGCCGCTGGCCTACCAGCAGATCATCTTCGACTCGCAGATGGACGGTTTCGCGGACAGCAATGCGGTCATCGCGGAGGGCCATGCCCGCTCGATGGTCCAGCTTGAGGAGGCCGGCGGTGAGATCAGCCCGATGGCGGAGGACACGGACAAGAAGATCGGCGAGACCAACGACGCCCTCTTCGAGGAGATCGAGGAGTCGGGCCTCATCGGCTCGGACGTCCGTGCGCGCACGGCCGAGGCGGTCGAGAAGTGGCAGGGGATCGTTGCCGAGGCCGGCATCGAGGACGGCGGCGGATTCGAGGACATGAACGACTGGTACGACGAGGACTCAGTCGACTTCGAGGCTGTG
>DWZY01000260.1 GCA_019117325.1 Candidatus Brevibacterium intestinigallinarum | reverse complement strand
GATCATCACCCCGTCGGGCACCATGTCCAACCAGATCGCGGCCGCCGTGATCTCCCGCCGCGGTGAAGAGGTCATCGTGGGCGACGCCTCGCACATCTACAACCTGGAGGCGGGCGGTCTCGCCGCGAACTCCGGCGTGCAGGTGCGCGCGGTGCCTGCAGAGCGCGGCGAGTACCCGGTGAACGAGATCGAAGCTGCGCTGCGCTCGAGGGCTCTGCAGGTGTCCGCGACCAGCGGGATCTTCCTGGAGTCGACGTACAACCTCAACGCGGGTCACGTCACGTCGCTGGAGAACCTCGCCGCGATCCGCGAGGTCGCCGACCGGCACGGGGTGTTCGTCTACCTGGACGGAGCCCGGGTCTTCAACGCGGCGATCGCGCTCGACGTGCCGCTGCAGGAGATCACGCGCCACGTGGACGCAGTCCAGATCTGCCTCAACAAGGGATTGGGCGGCCCGCTGGGCTCCGTCCTCGTCGGCAGCGCTGAGTTCATCGACGAAGCTCGACTGGTCCGGCAGCGCCTGGGCGGCGGCATGCGGCACACCGGGTTCATCGCTGCTCCCGGCCTGCTGGCTCTCGAGGACTGGCGCGAGCGGATGGCTCGCGATCACGAGCACGCGCAGGTGCTGCAGGAGGCGCTCGACGCATCACCGCACGTCCGTGTGGTCAACGGTCCTGTCGAGACGAACATCGTCACGTTCGAAGTCCAGGGAACCGACGCGCAGGTTGCGGATGTCGAAGCCCGACTGGTCCGAGCCGGCGTCCACGTGAAGCCCGTGGGCCACCACCGGTTCCGGGCGGTCACGCACTCGACCCTCTCGCGCGAGGACATCGAGTTCTGCGCGGCGACGATCGTCGAGTCCGTCGCACAGTCAATGGGATCCTGACTTTGCAGACCCGATTTCACTGACCGCGAGGCGCCCGGTCCCGCCTCACCCCTTCCGGGGAAACTGCCCTGGGTGTCGACCTGAGCCCGGGTCGCCGGCGAACGCCTGCGCGATGAGCATCCACTCCGCGGCGGTCTCGCCCTGAGCCCTGATCGCGGTGTCGTCCACGTGGCGTCGCTGCGAGACGATGAGGCAGAAGTCGTCGATGGGGCCGGTGATGCGGTTGGCGGCGTCCTGCGGTCCCATGTCCCACAGGCCGCCGTTGGGTGTCTCCAGCTCGACGCGCACCGGCACGTCCGGGACCGGCAAGCCGCGGACGGCGTAGCTGTTGGCGAACGCGAGGTACCCCAGTCGCGCCACATGCGGGAGCGCAGGGGAGGGGTTGGGGCGGATGCTGAGCGAGTCGCGGATGTCCTGTCCGTGTGCCCACACCTCCATGATGCGTGCGGTCACCTTCGACGCGAGGCTCATGTCCGGGCCGAACCAGGGGACCCGCACGTGCGGATCTGCCTGCATGACCGCCGCGATGAAGCCGCTGGCCTCCCGCGTCCACCACGAGGAGGCGTCCGCACCGGTGCGGGACAGGTTGGCCGGACCGATGCTGTCGACATACGTCGTCAGGTCCGTGATCGAGCTCTTGACGGCTGCGAACCGCTCAGGCTCTGCCACCGCCAGGCGTGCCAGGAAGTCGAAGTGTGCCAGATGCGTGATCTGATCGTGGATCGTCCAGCCCTCTGCTGGTGTGGGGCGCGACCACTGGGCCTCGTCGAGTGAGGTGAGGATCGCGTGGAGATTGATCTGCTCCTGCTCGAGGTCCTCAGCGAGAGATCGCACAACGTCGTGCTTGGTCCTGGTGGGCATCATGGCCGGGTCTGCTCCTTGGGGCGGATCTGTGTGAGCGCCTTTGCCCACACCACCATCCTGTCAAACCTCACCCGCTCCTGCCGAACCGTCCCGTGGACCGGAAGCATCCTCCCAGGCTGACGCGGGCTGGCGGTACTGACGCCGGCCGGTTGTGCTGACACAGGCCGGTCGTGCTGACACAGCTCAGTCGTCGGCGCGGCTCCGGTCGCGGGCCCGCGGAGCGCGGGAATCAGTCGGGCAGCTGCGATGCGGTGCTGAGGGTGTGCCAGGCGCGGCTGTGGTAGACGAGCGGCGGCTCGACCTGTCGGGTGGGGTCGGAGTGGTGTCCGCCGATCTCGTCGCCTTCGACCATGAAGAGGGTGGCGCCGCTGGCCTGGAGGTTTCCGGTGATGCGTCCGCGGATCCAGGCGGCTGCGTCGCGGAAGACGATGTCGCCGGTGGGGAGGCGGTCCCAGAGGCTGGTGTCTGCGAAACGGTCGATGCCGCTGGTGGCGCCCAGCTTGGCGAGGTGGATCTGGTGGGCGCTGAGCAGGTGGACGACGACCTGGCTGGAGCGCAGGAGTGCCGGGGTGCTGGAGGAGCGCGCGGAGGCGGAGAAGGCGATGGTGGGTGGGTTGGCGTCGACGGAGCAGACGGAGGTGGCGGTCATTGCGACGGGGCCGTCGCCGGGGTCTGCGGTGACGAGTGCGACGCCAGCGGGGTGGTTGCGGAAGGCGGTGACGAAGCGGTCGGTCAGGGTGGTCTGGTCAAGCGCTGCGGTCATACTGATCTCCAATCCTCGATCATGGCCGTAGTCGTGTGACGCAGGCCATGGGCTCACGCTAAGGACGTCCTCAGTCCGATGTCACGCATCTCGCCACGCGGCATCACAAAAAGTCACATTGCGACATATGTGAACCCTGCGCCGCCCGCCTCCGCGTCCGCCGCCCGCCTCCGCAACCAGCCTCACCCCTGCTGTCCCGGGATCCTTCCGTACGACAGCGCGTCCCAGAAGTCGCCGCGCACATAGCGCTGCTCGGGGTCCGGGTCGAAGTCCCAGTGCCTCTGGGATCCGGTCTGCAGCGCGCCAGCCACCAGCCGCCTGCGCTCCTGGCTGCCCAGAACCTCCGCTTCCAGCTCGCCCAGGTCGTACCGATCGGTCACCTCCTGCCGCAGCTGCGCCGCGATCTGCGCGTACGCGGGGTCCTCGGCGACGTTCGCGAGCTCGTCGGGATCCGCTTCCAGGTCGTACAGCTGGTCCGGGTCACCGGGGCACAGGACGAACTTGAGCTGCCCGCGCACCACGGTGATCTGCGGACGGTACGTGCCCTCCGCCAGGTACTCGATGACGACGTCCCGGTCCTGAGG
>DWZY01000259.1 GCA_019117325.1 Candidatus Brevibacterium intestinigallinarum | reverse complement strand
CGTCATCCGACGGCTCATCCGAGGGATCCTCGGTCGAATCATCCGTCGCGTCATCCGACGGCTCATCCGAGGGATCCTCGGTCGAATCATCCGTCGCATCGTCCGACGGCTCCTCCGAGGGGTCCGCAGACGGCTCCTCAGTCGGCTCCTCCGAAGGCTCCTCGCTCGGGTCCTCCGTGGGCTCCTCCGAAGGCTCCTCGCTCGGCTCCTCCGTGGGCTCCTCGGTCGCGTCGTCCTCCGTGAACAGCGCCTCGCGCTGCTCGTCCGTCAGCTCGATCGGCTCGCGGTAGACGACGGTCTCGTCGGTGCCGTTGCCGTGCGCAGCCCAGACGACCGCGTCGTACTCGGCGTCCTCATCGAGCTCGTCGACCTCCACCTCGGAGACCTTCGAGAAGCTGTTCGGCTTGCTCCGGTCCTGGAAGAAGCTGAGCTGTGCGCCCAGGACGTCCGACGATTCGAACTCGCCCGTCTTCTCGCGGTCGATGATCGCCGAGTAGACGCCGACAGCGTCCTTGCCTGTCGCAGCCTTCGGGAGGTTCTCGTAGTCGGAGCCGTTGATCGTGACGTCCAGACCGTCCTCGGCCGATGCCGCGGTGACCTCGTGGCTCGTCTCACCGGAGAACTCGGCGGGCGCCTCGGGCTCCTCCTCGACGACCTCGGACGTGTACTCGATCGTGATGGGCTCGGCGGTCTTCTTCGCGTCGACCTGTCCGCCCGAGGTGTACCAGTAGGCAGCCTGCCCGGTGCCCACGTTGAAGTCGACCCAGTCCTGCGGGAACGATCCCCAGCCGTCCTTGTCGCGGTTCTGCGGACTGGAGGGGCCGTCCGGCTCGACGTCGATCTCGACACCCTCGTACTCGGGGGTGACCTGGATACCGTCCTCGGTGACCTCGACATCCGTGAGGGTCGCGATCTCCGCATCCGGCATCGCATCGAGCTTGACCCACTTGGAGAGGTCGTTCATGTCCGCGCCGTAGCCTGTCAGGGTGGCGGTGACCTTTCCGACGCCGTCCTCAACGACCAGCTTCGGATCGTTGATCGACCAGTACGTCATGCCGCCGTAGTACACCATCGTGAACGAGCCGTCCCACTGGATCTCTGCGGAGTTCGTCTCCGCGTCGACCGTGCCGGTGCCGCTGGCGATGTTCGCCTGGTTGTTCGAGCTGGACCCCGGCTGCGTGTTGAGCCGAGTCGTGCCATCGGCTGCGAAGTTGCGCTTCTCCCACGTCGCGGGGATCTGCTCACCCTCCGCGTTCGGCCGCGTGATCGTCGTGTTGCCGGACTCCGCGGTGTAGTGCTTCTCATCCTGAGCATCCCAGACGCTCGACCCGCGCCCGCGCTCACCGTGGACGTTGCCCACCTCACCGGCCACCATCCAGTTGGCACCGCCGAAGTACGCGCCGCCGCCGGACTCCTCGTTCACCGCCCAGCTGAAGACGGCGTCATCGACCGTGGCCTCGGCGGCCCGAGCCGGCGAGAAGGGCAGCGTGATGCTCGCCATGCCCATCGTCACCGCGGCGGCGAGCGCCCCGTAGCGGCGTCCGTTCCTGGAAGCAGGTGTCTTCATATCTCTCTCCACTCGTCGTCGTGGCCACCCAGGGCCTGCGGCCATCGGGGGCGCGGCGGACGCACGCCTGCGCACCCGCCAGGGCGTCGTTCTCCAAGGACCGGAGGACAACAGGTCTTGCTCGCCTCATTCAGGCAAACCTTATATGCGCGAGGTTAGGCACACCTACGCGTCGTGAGTTACAGTAACCACTGTCGAGCCTTGGAATCAAATGTGAGTTCCGTGGTCACTCCGTGAACATCGGCGCGTCCCGCCGACCCCCGGCACACGTGCCGGGCGGCCCGCGCACACCCGGACTCCCCCGGCTCTGCCGCTCGACCACAACGACAGAGAAGGACACGCCACACATGCCTGTAGGACCCCTGAGAAGGGTCATGCGCACCCACCGCCGGGCGGTGCGCCGGACCGCCTGGATCGCGGGGACCCTCATCGTGCTGCTCGTGCTGTGGGGCAACGGGATCCACAACATCGGCTCGTCCAGCTACGCGGCGAACAACTCGTGCACGCCGCTCGACGCGCAGCCGGACCCGGAGCCGCCGCAGCTGCCGGACACCTCGCGCGACGACCTGCCGGACCCCAAGACGATCGAGGGGCAGACGACCGCGTACACGCAGACGTCCGCCATCGCACCCGTCGATTCGAATCCGGAGCTCAGCCAGCGCCTGCCGGCCACGGTCGAGAGCGCGGACGGACCGCAGCAGACGGTCACGGACACGTCCCGCATCCTGGCGCTCAACCAGAACGGCGGTCTGGCCGCCGCGGTCGTGGGACTGGGTCTGGGCTGCAACCTCATCGGTCGCGACATCGCCACCAGCGTCGAGAGTCTCATGCCGGGCTCCGACGACCTGCCGCTCGTCACCCAGAACGGCCACGAGCTCAACGCGGAGGCCATCCTCGAGCTGGCCCCCACGGTCATCATCACGGACACGAGCATCGGCCCGTACGACACCCAGCTGCAGCTGCGCGACGCCGGCGTGCCCGTCGTCTTCATCCCGCTGGGCTACGAGGCGGGCGTCCACGGCGTCGAGGCGCAGGTGCAGGCCGTGGGCGACGCGCTGGGGCTCTCAGAGCTGGGCAGCCGCCTGGCCGAGCGCACGAACGCAGAGATCAGCCAGACGATCCAGGAGATCGGCAGCAGCCAGGCGCCCACGGACCCGGAGGACAAGCCCCGCGTCGTCTTCCTCTACCTGCGCGGCAACATCTACTACTGGTTCGGTCGCGGCTCGGGCGCGGACACGCTCATCCAGGCGATCGGCGCCCGCGACGTCGCGACGGAGGTGGGCTTCGACGGCATGGCGCCCACCAACTCCGAGGCGCTCGTCAAGGCAGCTCCGGACGTCATCATCGTCATGACCCTGGGCCTCGAGTCCGTCGGAGGCATCGACGAGGCCATCAAGCTGCCGGGCATCAAGCAGACGCCCGCGGGCAAGAACGGCCGCCTGGTCGACATGAGCGACTACGAAGTCATGAGCTTCGGCCCCCGCACCGCGTCCGTCCTGGCCGCCCTGTCGACCGCCATCTACGACCCGGAGCATTCCTACCAGCCCGAACACGGCCCCGATGCCGTGGAGAAGCGCGTCGACGAGATCCGTCAGGACCGCGCCCAGGAAGGAGACGGCGCATGACCGTCCGCACCCACGCCGCCCAGGACGCGGCCGCCGCCGAGGCCCCGGGCGCCCGCACTGCCCCGCCGGCACCGGGCCCCGGCCATGCCTCCGAGGATTGGCACGACCACGACAGCCCGCGCCGCAGCGCAAGGGCCACAGCCACACGGCCCGCTCCCCCGGTGGAGCGGAAGCGCGGCGCAGGACGCACGCCTGTGAGCCTCCTGTTCCTCGTACTCACCATCCTGCTCGTCGTGACGACCCTGATCTCCGCGATGATCGGGCAGCTGTTCATCCCGCCTCTGGAGGTCATCGGCTCGTTCTTCCGGGGACTGGGCTTCACGTTCTCGTGGCTGCCGGCCCCCGGCCAGGAGTTCGGCCACGAGGCGCTGTGGGAGGTCCGCTTCCCCCGCGTCGCGATGACGGTCCTGGTCGGTGCGGCCCTGGCGATCGCCGGTGCGCTCATGCAGGGCATCTTCGGCAACCCGCTGGCCGAGCCTGGCGTCGTGGGCGTGAGCTCCGGCGCCGCCGTGGGCGCCAGCTTCGCGATCCTGTTCGGCTTCACGTTCGCAGGCTCCTTCACCGTCCCGCTCTTCGCCTTCGTGTCCGGTCTGGTCACGACGGCGCTCGTCTACATGCTGGCGCGTTCGAACGGCCGCACGGAGGTCGTCACCCTCATCCTCACGGGTGTGGCCGTCAACGCGGTCACCGGAGCCGCGATCTCGTTCATCGTCTTCAAGGCCCCCACGCAGGCCCGCGAGCAGATCGTGTTCTGGCAGATGGGCTCGTTCAACGGATCCCGGTGGGAGCAGGTGAGCATCATCCTGCCGATCATCGTCGTGACCTCGCTCCTGGCCCTGCTCCTCTCTCGCCAGCTCGACCTGCTGGCGCTGGGCGAGAAGTCCGCCCGCCACCTGGGGGTCAACGTCGAGCGGCTGCGAATCATCGCGATGGTCTACGTCGCGCTTCTCGTGTCCGCCGCCGTCGCGTTCTCCGGCATCATCGCGTTCGTGGGCCTCGTCGTCCCGCACGTCATCCGCATGCTCATCGGCCCCGGCCACCGCGCCCTGCTGCCCGCGTCCCTGCTGGGCGGTTCCGTGCTGCTCGTCATCGCGGACCTGGGCGCACGGACGCTCGTCGAGTTCGCTGACCTGCCCATTGGCATGCTCACCTCCCTGGTGGGCGGACCGTTCTTCTTCTACCTGCTGCGACGCAGCCGCGCGGCTTCGGGAGGCTGGGGATGATCACACTGCTGAAGGGTCCGCGCCGCCCCTCCCCCGCGGCGCTCGGAACGCCGCTCATCAGCGTCCGCGATGCCGTCGTCGAGTTCGGCGACCGCCGCATCCTCGACGGCATCGACCTCGACATCCGCACCGGCGAGGTGCTGGCGATCGTGGGTCCCAACGGGGCCGGGAAG
>DWZY01000023.1 GCA_019117325.1 Candidatus Brevibacterium intestinigallinarum | reverse complement strand
CGCGACGCAGAGAGCCCGCTATCACCGGGCGGTCACGTCGATCAGCACCGAATGGTCGTCGCCGTCGCTGCTGTCGATCGTCGGGCTGGCCGGCGCGACGGTGCTGCTGGGAGTGCTGGGCATCGTCGTCGTCGCTGAGTGAACGGCATCATCCGCGAAGGGGACGTGCGCGGCAACCCAGCAACGGCCTCGGCGGGTTGGTAGCGTCGACCCCATGCAGACTGACCTGACCTGGGAAGACGTCACTGTGCAGGTGGGTGCGGACGCGATCCGCGGTTCACTCGTGATGCCGCAGGGCGGCGTGTCCGCGGTCGTGGTCGTCCACCCGGCGACCGCCACACCTCAGAGGTTCTATGCGGGGTTCGCGGAGGCCATCGCCGCGCGCGGCGCGGCCACCATCACCTACGACTATCGGGGCACCGGTCGATCCGGAGACCCCAGGCGGCTTCGCCACCTGGGTATGCGGAACTGGATGAGCGAGGACGTCCCCGCCGTTGCCGGCTGGGCGGCGCAGCGCTTCCCCGGCGTGGCCCACCGCGCGGTGGGGCACAGTATCGGGGGACATGCCCTCGCTCTGGGATATGGAATGGATTCCGTGGACCGCGTCGCCCTTGTCTCCTCCCATCTGGGTGTGACGCGACAGATCGCATCGCGCAGGGAGCGGCTGCGAGTGGGCCTCATCCTCCGCGTCGTGGGTCCGGTGCTGAGCCGGCTGCTGGGATACATGCCTGGCAAGCGGCTGGGGCTGGGGGAGGACATGCCCGGCACCGCGATGCTCGAATGGGGACGGTGGTCGCGACTCCCGCACTACTTCTTCGACGACGACTCGATGGAGGCAGCGGCGCGCGCGGCGGCCGTCGATGCCGATGTCCTGGCAGTGGGTGCGTCCGACGACGCGTGGGCGTCGCTCCATCAGATCGAGGCGCTCATCTCTCGCCTGACCTCCGCCCGTGTAGAGCACCGCACTGTCACACCCTCCCAGCTGGACCTCCCGCGCCTGGGCCACCACGGGTTGCTGAGCCGGCGCTCAGGAGATGCCGCCTGGCGGCCGATCCTCGACTGGGTTCTGGCCCCCGTGCCGCGACTCGCCGCGTGAGCAGACGGTCGGTCAGCGACCAGAGCCTGCCCACGGGATAGGCCGCTTGCACAGAGAAAATCCCCCAGTTGCGCATCGTTGAGAGGCGTCGGGGTTGCCCCACACATGGCGAAAGGCCACCACATGACAGCTCAGGTCACAGGCGAGATCGTCACGCTCATCGGCGCACTGTAACAGGGCGTCTACGACGCAGGGGGCCTGGCTCTGCTCAGCCTGGTCGGCCCCACCTACGAAGACGAAGCGTTTCCTCCCGACCGCCTCTACCGGACCTTCACGCGCAATGGCGTGGCTGTGCTCTACAAGGGGGCGGAAGGTGCGCAGGCAGCCTCGTCGGTCTTCACGTACATCGTGCCGCAGGATGACGCGGACGCTTACCCCACTCCGGACCAGCTGATCGATGGCCTCCCGCTCTCGACAGCCACGCGTGAAGCTGTTGTCGCACACTTCGGTGAGCCTCTCCGTTCGGGCGCCGCATTCGACGTCTTCGCCGTGAACGACCGATTCGTGAACTTCCGATACGGCGAGAACGGCGAGCTCACCCTGGTCACGGTCATGGTGACCGTCCCGGGTCTCTGACAGGAGTACGCGCGCATGACGTCTCTCTTCCTGTTGGCCGGCAGCGGCACCGCTGCGGAGTTCAGGGCGGCGTTCACGGCCACTGATGACGCCACCGATCTGCTGATACCGGCCCTGACCAACCCCAATGCCGCAGAGCGAGCGAAGATCGCCATGTTCCTACTCGACCAGGGAGCGGATGTGAACGGTGACAGCGAGGGCCGCTCTCCGATGCACGTCTTGTTCGCGCAGCAGAAGCACTCGTTCAAGCAGGAGGCGCCGCTGGTGCAGCGGATGCTCGAAGCAGGCGCCGACATCAACCAGAGGGAACGTCGCGGTGATCTCCCGATCCTGCAACTGGTCGGCAACTCCTCCGTGCGTGACGACCTGGCTGCGCTTCTTTACGAGGTGCTGCTCGACTGGCCCGGCCTCGACCTCAGCCTGCCCGTGAGTCCGTCGAGGCCCGATGGCAGGACGGCCCGGGACGAGATCATGAGCGGAGCCTGGGTCCGTAAACGACTGCGGGCGATGATCGAAGCGAAGGGCCTCTGACCGACTTCCGACTGCGTTGTCGCCCTCGCACCCTGCGTGCCCGCGGGGGAGTGGGACCTGTGCCCGGGAATGCGAAAACCCCCGCCGAGGCGGGGGTTTTCACTGCGGTGGCTCCGACCGGCGTCGATCCGGTGACCTTTCGATTTTCAGTCGAACGCTCTACCAACTGAGCTACAGAGCCATATGCGGTTATCGATCGCATGTCGAAGCCTGACCGGAATCAGTCTTCTGAAAGAACAAAGGCTCCTCTGCGAGAGAAGAGCCTTGTGCTCCGCGACCCTGACGGGACTCGAACCCGCGACCTCCGCCGTGACAGGGCGGCGCGCTAACCAACTGCGCTACAGGGCCATATATTCACTTGCAACTTCAGGTTCTGTGCCGGTGAGCACGAATGCTCATCATACACGTACCCCCAACGGGATTCGAACCCGTGTCGCCGCCGTGAAAGGGCGGTGTCCTAGGCCACTAGACGATGGGGGCTTGATCAGCCGGTCTACCGCCTTCCGG
>DWZY01000022.1 GCA_019117325.1 Candidatus Brevibacterium intestinigallinarum | reverse complement strand
CGATGCTCTCCGACATCTTCCCCACCGGCTTCCACGGTGCGGTGGGCGCTGGCGTGACCGTGGGGTCGACGGTGTACGTCGCCGGTGCCGGACCGGTGGGCCTTGCCGCAGCGACCTCCGCCCAGCTCCTGGGCGCTGCGGTCGTCATCGTGGGCGACCTGAATGAGGACCGGCTGGCGCAGGCCCGCAGCTTCGGCTGCGAGACCGTCGACGTGTCGAAGGGCGACCCGGCCCAGCAGATCGAGCAGATCCTGGGCGTGCCCGAGGTCGACTGCGGCATCGACGCCGTGGGCTTCGAGGCCCGCGGTCACGGTGCGGACGCGGCCACCGAGGCCCCGGCCACCGTCCTCAACTCGCTCATGGAGATCACCCGAGCGGGCGGCCGGCTGGGCATCCCCGGCCTCTACGTCACGGGTGACCCCGGCGCGGTCGACGAGGCGGCGAAGCAGGGCTCCCTGTCCATGCGGTTCGGCCTGGGCTTCGCGAAGTCCCACACGTTCGTGACCGGGCAGTGCCCCGTCATGAAGTACCACCGCGGGCTCATGCAGGCGATCCTCCACGACAAGGTGAGCATCGCGAAGAACGTGAAGGCCACGCCCATCTCGCTCGAGGACGCCCCGCAGGGCTACGCGGCCTTCGACGAGGGCGCGGCCCAGAAGTTCGTCCTCGACCCGCACGGACTCATCGCGCGCTGACGGACGACGCACACCGCCGAGGCTGGGACCAGAATTGGTCCCGGCCTCGTCGTCTGCTGTGGAGGCATCCGGTCAGGTGAGCAGCGCGGCAGGTGGGCTGCTGCGCGGCGGTGGGGGTGCCAGCCGGTCCGGCTGGGAGCCGGCCTCAGCTGGGGGTGCGGGTGGCCTCGGCGGTGGTGCGCAGGGCCTCGAGGGCCTCGCCGAAGATCGCGTGCGCCAGCGCACCGCGGCGCAGCACGGCGAGGATGCGGCGGCTGGGAGCCTGCGGCCCGTCGAGGGGGACGCGAACGGCCCTGCCGCTGTGCAGCGGCATGAGGCGGGGGATGAAGGCGATGCCCAGACCGTCGCTCACCAGCGACTCCTGCGAACCCCAGTCGGAGACCTGATGGGCGACCCGCGGGGTCGCGCCCGCGGCCGCGAAGGCGGAGACGAACAGCGCGCGGTAGGGGGTTCCGGGGCGGTCGGTGATCCACGGCTCGCCGCTCAGCTCGTCGAGCCCCACGGACCCGCGCGTCGCAAGCGGGTGGCCGGCTGGGAGGAGGACGTCCAGCGGGTCGTCCAGCAGTGGCACCTGGTCGACCTTGCGCTCGTCCAGCTCCTGCGTCATCTGGATCGCGACGATGACCGCGATATCCAGACGGTCCGCGATGAGGAGGTCGACGCAGCGGGCGGGCTCGGCCTCCACGATGTGCACGTCCAGGCCCGGGTGATCCTCCTTGAGCCCGGCGGCGACGGGGGACAGGAGCGAGCTCGTCGCGGTGGAGAATCCGCCCAAGCGGATGAGTGCCGGAGTGACGTGCTCATCCGCGTTCCGCACCGCGGCGTGGGTCTGCTCCCACAGGGTGACGAGGTCGTCGGTCCGTTCCACGAGCGCGGCTCCGGCAGCCGTGAGGCGGAGGCCGCGGCCGTCGCGCACGGTCAGCCGCACGCCCAGGGCGCGCTGGTACTCGCGCAGCTGGGCGGAGACCGCGGAGGGGGAGTAGCCCAGGGCCTCGGCGGTGGCGGCGATCGTCTCGCGGGCGGCGAAAGTGCGCAGGACGATGAGGCGATGATCGAGCAGGGGAGTCTCCTTGGTCGGAGGATTCGCGTTCCTCGGAGGATTCGCGGCGCAGCGCTGCGCGCGGTGAGAGCAGTCTGTCGCAGGACCGGCCGGGAGGGCAAGCAGCGTGGAGGGCGAGCCGTCGCGGACTGCTGGTAAGACCGGCGCCCCTCGTCGACGAGAGGCACTCCGCCGCTCGCGGGTGCGAGTGGCGGAGTGCCTCGGTGCGGGTTCAGGTAGCGGTCTGACCCCTGTGCCAGCCCCTCGGCCTCAGGCGGCTGGGCCCTCCGCGAAGGTCACCTCTGCCGAATGGGAGCTGCCGGATGCGTCGACCCACGTGATGCTGGCCTGGTCTCCGGGCTCGTAGTCATCGAGGAGATCCGCGAGCTGCTCGCCGTCCGCCACCTGAGTGCCGTCGACCGCGGTGATCGTGTCGCCGGCCGCCAGTCCGATGGTGGCAGCAGGCGTGTCTTCGTAGACCCCGCCCACGGTGGCGCCGGTGCTGGCAGTCTCGGTGCCGCCCGTGCCTGCCTCGTCAGATCCGCCCGCACCCGCATTCGGGTCGAGGCCGCCGGCGGTGGAGCCGGACGACTGGTCCTCGCCGCGCTCGCGCAGCGACGAGCCGTATGCCGGGGTGGACGGTTGCTGCGAGGTCAGTGCCACACCCAGGAACGCGGGGTAGCCCAGCGTGTTCGTGTCCGTCTGCACGCCGTCCAGGATGTCCTGCGCGACGTCGAGTGCCCGGTCGATCGGGATCGCATACCCCGTGACGTTCGCACTGCCCTGCGAGGCGGCCGTGTTGATGCCGACGACGTCGCCGTCCGCGTCCAGCAGCGCACCACCCGAGTCGCCGGAGACGATGTCCGCGTCGACCTCGATCATGCCGGACAGGGACTCGGACTCCGTCATCCCCTCCGCCGTCGTCGTGAGGCTCGCGTCGAGCGCCATCACCGTTCCGTCCGCGGCCTGCAGGACGCCGCCGCCCTCGGAGTTGCCCACCGCGGTGACCGCATCGCCCACGGCCGCGTCGTCATCCGCGACTTCGGCCGGTTCGAGGTCCGACGTCGGGTCGATCGTGAGGACCGCGACGTCCTCGGTCGGATCCGACCCGACGACGGTGGCCTCGTATGACGTCCCCGTGTCTGCCATCGTCACCGTGATCGAGGTCGAGTTCGCGATGACGTGGTTGTTCGTGAGGATCGTGCCGCTGTCGTCCAGGAGGACGCCCGTGCCGGCCGCGGCCGCGCTCTGGTAGCCCAGCTCGGTCTCGATGAGGACGATTCCTGTGGACTCCTCCGCCGAGGCCGGCTCCTGATCGAGCTCCGAGCTCGCCTGGGCACCGGGCTGGGTCTGCGAGGGATCCTGGCCCTGCGACGGAGCCTGCTGGAAGGGAGACTGATCCTGCCCCTGGGACGGTCCTTGGCCGTGAGACGGAACCTGCCCGGGAGGCTGCGCCCCGCCGTGAGACGGCACCTGAGCCTCAGCCGAGGACTGCCCGTCAGGTGAGGCCTGTCCGTCACGAGACGATTGCCCGTTGGACGAGGAGCCCTCGCTGGACTGCTGGAAGAGGCCCAGCTGCGGAGACTGCAGTGCGGTGGCCGCCAGGGCCCCACTGAGAGTCGGCGAGGCCGCAGCGGCGGGGAGGCCCTGACCCAGGGTGAGGAGTGCGCTGAGTCCCAGGGCGCCCGCGCAGAGCGCCCCCTTCGTGATCCTGTTCATGGCCTGATCCTTTCCGCTGGTGCGGTGATGTCGCGCTGGTGCGATGTCGTCACCACTCATTTCGCCACTCGAACCTGTGTCGGACCCATGTCGCAGATCGTGGCTGGGTGTGAAGTCGCCGCGCGCATCGTGGAGACCTGCGGCCCGGAGAGGGCTCCTGCACGAGATCCTCCAGGAGGAGGCGCCGCACCTGGACCCGAAGACCTGGTACGGCTTCCCGTCCTACGCCCGCGACGGCAAGGTCGTTGTCTTCTTCACGCCCAGGACCACGTTCGACGAGCGCTACGCATCCCTGGGCTTCAACACGCAGGCCCTCCTGGACGACGGGGACTTCTGGCCCACCGCCTTCGCGATCCTCGCGATGACTCCCGAGGTCGAGGCGAAGGTCCGCGGCCTGGTCCGCCGCGCCGCGGGCTGAGCTGGAGGGGGGACTGACCTATGCGTCTCCGGAGCCGTGCCCGTCCTGGTCGTCGAGGACGGCCTGGCGGCGCCGTGCGGCGAAGGTGAGTCCGAGTCCTCCTGCCACTGCGGCGAGGCCCAGCCCCAGCGTGCCCGTCACCTGGGTGCCGGTCCGCGGGAGGTCGCCGGCGGGCGCGTCGTCGGACCCGCCGCCCGGCTGCGGCTCATCCGACGGGAGAGCGGACGGCCAGGACGGGGTCCCGGACGGGGACGGCCGGGGCGATCCGGATGGGGACGCGGGCGCCGACTCCGTGGGCGACGGGACACCTGACGGCGATCCGGTGGGTGAGGGGGCCTCGGTCGCGGTGGGAGCTGCCGTCGGATCGCTCGTTGCCGTCGGATCGCCCGTGGGCTCCGGCGCACACTCAGCGCGGCGCGGTGCGTCGATGCGCGGGCCCACGGGACCGGATGCCTCGCTGGTGACACGGCTGCCGGCGACCGTCTGGAACGACACGCGGTGCTGCGGCCGGTGAGCGGGGTCGACCCGCGGGTCCGGCTGAGACGACGAGGGCTCCGCCGTGAGGTGGAAGTCGGCCTGGACCCGCTCCTCGGTCACATCGATGAGGATGAAGCCGTGACCGACCCCGTCCATCCAGCGCAGGTGCGGGTTGATCGCACCCAGGACGGCCTCGGCGACTCGGACGGCACCCACGGACACCGTGGGCGACTGCAGCACGCTGCGGACGATCTCGTAGAAGCCGTCGGAGGAGATCGACGGGCACACGAACTCGACCCCGGCGCGTGCGGGTGCGGTGGCGAACGTGAGGTCCTCGGGCACGGGGACCGGTTCGGCGATCATGGGCGGGATGGGCGATCCCTCGCGCGCGGCGGGCGCCGGGACGGGGTTCGCGGTCGGAGTGGCGGACGCCGTGGCAGCGGCGGCGCGGGCGGCCTCGGGGTAGTCCTGCACCGCGGCCTCCAGGACCGACTCCGGGTCCGCGACGAGGTCCTCGACCCAGGACGAGTGGATGTCGCCGGTGAGGACGACGGTGTCACCGGCGGAGGCGGGCTGGCGGGCCATGTGCGTGAGGAGGCTGGTCTGGTCCGCGCGGTAGCCGTCCCACGCGTCCGCGTTCACCATGACGGAGCCCTGCACCTCGCCCATGTACTGGCCGGGCCACGCGAGCGGCGACACCATGACCTGATTGCCCACCAGGTGCCAGCGGCGCGGCGTCGTCAGCCCGTCCTGCAGCCACTCCATCTGCGCGGGATCCATGATGTGGCGGTCCGGGTCGTTCAGCTGCCTGTTCGTCTCCGGCCCGCCGATGAGGACGAACGACCCCACCTGCTCCGACCGGTGCTGCCGCGTCTCCACGACGGACAGGTCCGCCAGATCGCCGTACGTGAAGCGGCGGTGGAAGACCGTGCCGTCGGCCGTGGTCGCGGGGTCCACGCGGATGGGCAGCCACTCCGTGTACGCCTGGAACGAGGCGGACATGCGGGACGCGTAGTCGCCCTCGCCCTCGTTGTGGTTCTCCGCTCCGCCTGACCACGCGTTGTTCGCGATCTCGTGGTCGTCGAACG
>DWZY01000258.1 GCA_019117325.1 Candidatus Brevibacterium intestinigallinarum | reverse complement strand
CGTGTGGACGAGCGGGTCGGTCACGATCCGGAGGACGTGGCCCGCTCCGCGGCGGCCCTCCTCGTGCGCGTCCTCGACATCGCTGCGGGACACGGTCGCGAAGGCGGACTCCGCTGCGGCGAACAGCGCGGCGATCGCGAGGAAGACGAGTGCGGCGGCGAAGGCGCCGGCGATGGCCATGCCTCAGTCCTCCGTGGGGCGCGGCGCGGTCGTGCGACCGGGCTGGGCGGCTGCGAGGAAGGTGAGCAGCAGGCGCCGCTGGAGGCCGAACATCTCCGCCTTCTCGTCCTCCTCCGCGTGGTCGTAGCCCAGCAGGTGCAGGAGTCCGTGGGTCACGAGGAGCAGGACCTCGTCCAGCAGCGTGTGGCCGGCCGCCGCCGCCTGCTCCTGGGCGACCTCCGAGCACACGACGATGTCGCCCAGCACCCCCGGCTCCGCATCGTCGCCGGGCCGCAGCTCATCCATGGGGAACGACATGACGTCCGTGGGCCCCTCGAGGTCCATCCACTGCACGTGGAGGTCCGCCATGGGGCCGGGCTCGACGAAGCGGATGTAGACGTCCGCATCCGGGTGGATGCGCATCTGTCCGCACACGTGCGCCGTGAGCGCGCGGACCGCCTCGAGGTCGATGCCGGCGCCGGACTCGTCAGTGATCTCGATGGTCATGAGCGGCCTCCCGAGGTGCCGGTCCACAGGTCGTACGCGTCCACGATCGCGGACACGAGCGCGTGCCTGACGACGTCCTTGCTGGTGAGTGTGCAGAACGCGATGTCATCGACGTTCTCCAGGATCCCCTGCACGACGCGCAGCCCGCTGGAGGTCCCCTGCGGCAGATCGACCTGGCTCGTGTCGCCGGTCACCACCATGCGGGAGCCGAAGCCCAGCCGGGTGAGGAACATCTTCATCTGCTCCGGCGTCGTGTTCTGCGCCTCGTCCAGGATGACGAAGGCGTCGTTCAGGGTGCGACCGCGCATGTAGGCGAGCGGCGCGACCTCGATCGTCCCGGACTCCATGAGCCGCGGGATCTTCTCCGGTTCGAGCATGTCGTGGAGCGCGTCGTAGAGAGGTCGCACGTACGGATCGATCTTCTCGTTGAGGGTCCCGGGGAGGAAGCCCAGCCGCTCGCCGGCCTCGACAGCGGGCCGCGTCAGGACGATCCGGGAGACCTCGCGGCGCTGGAGCGCGTTCACCGCCATCGCCATCGCGAGGTACGTCTTGCCGGTGCCCGCGGGCCCCAGTCCGAACGTGATCGTGTGGTTGCGGATCGCGCGGACGTACTCGTGCTGGCCGAAGGTCTTGGGCCGCACCGTGCGCCCTCGGGATGACAGGATGCTGGTGCCCAGCACCTCCGAGGCCGCACCCGCGGACGGATCGATCGCACCCACGCGCGCCACGGTGTCCGGGTCGATGAGAGCACCTGCGGCGACGAGGCGCTTGAGCTCACCGAACGTGCGGACCAGCGTGGCCACGGCGTCCTCCGGTCCCGTGAGCGCCACGTCGCGGC
This sequence comes from Candidatus Brevibacterium intestinigallinarum, assembly GCA_019117325.1. Classification (GTDB taxonomy): domain Bacteria; phylum Actinomycetota; class Actinomycetes; order Actinomycetales; family Brevibacteriaceae; genus Brevibacterium; species Brevibacterium intestinigallinarum. The sequence goes on along the minus strand of DWZY01000258.1, from coordinate 7,715 downwards.
CACGCACATGGACGTCGACGTCCGGGGCCAGCTCCTCGAGGGCGACGAGATTCGCCTCCGCCGGGCCGAACAGCGCGACGAGGTCAAGTGAGTCCGGCAGCGCGAGGCGCACCGTGGTGGTCGTGGGCTCCGTCAGAGCCTCGGACGAGTGATCCGGGTGGTCGGGTTCCAGGAGGTGTCCTTCCGCTGAGGTGTGTGCATCCGAGTCTACCGGCGGCGCGGTGCTACCGGAGGGGTCGACGCCAGCGGCCCAGCGCCGCCTGCGCCAGTGCCAGGCCGGCCGGACCGGCACTCGAGGCGCGCAGCACCGTGGGGCCCAGCAGCACCGGGGTGGCCCCGGCCTCGCGCAGCGCGTCGATCTCCTCCGGCGCGAGCCCGCCCTCGGGTCCCACGATCAGCACGATCCGCTCGGGCGCGGTCCCGGTTTCCTGCGCCAGCTCCTCGAGCACGTCCGCGAGGTGGTCTGAGGCCTCCTCGTGGAGGACGAGGACGCGGTCAGTCTCGCGCAGCCGGTCCAGCACGGCGCTGCCGCGGGCCAGCGGTTCCAGCTCCGGCGCGAGTGCGCGGCGCGACTGCTGTGCGGCCGTGTCCAGGAGCGACCGCCACTTCGCGACCGCGCGCTCCTCCTTCGCGGCGGGCCACGCGGCGATCGAGCGGGCCGCCGCCCACGGGACGATCAGGTCGACCCCGATCTCCGTCGCCGATTCGATCGCCTGCTCGTCGCGGCCGGCCTTGGCCAGCGCCTGCACGAGCACGAGCCGGGGTGCCCCGGGGGCCTCGCGGGTGACGTCGAGCACGTGGGCTCGCAGCGGCTTCTCCCCGTCCTTCCCCCGTCGTCGCGAGCGCCGGCCGTCGTCCTGTGCGGGCGCGGCGGCCGCAGGCGCGGCGAGCACGCAGCGCAGGCGACGCCCCGCCCCGTCGACCAGGTCGAACTCCTCCTCCGCGCCGATCCGCGTCACGCGGATGTGATGGGCGACGGGACCGGTGACGTCGACCGTCTCGCCCGCGTGAGCCAGCGGCAGCTCCCGGTCGAGGAAGACGGATCGCGTCATCGGCCGGCCAGTCGCTCCCGCAGCCGGGAGAACGGCCCGTGCTTCGTCTCGCCGGCACTGCCGATGGGCGCGGTCTCATCGCGCGCCTCGGCCAGCTGCTCGAGGAGCGTGCGCTGCTCCGCCGTCAGGTCCGTGGGGGTTGCGACCGCCAGCGTCACGAAGAGGTCGCCGCGGCCCTCGCGACGCAGCTGCTGCGCGCCCAGCCCGCGGACACGGATCGTGTCACCCGTCTGCGCGCCCGCCCGCACCTCGATGCCCTGCTCGCCGTCGAAGGTCTCGAGCGGGATCGTGGCGCCCAGCGCGGCCGCGGTCATGGGAATCGTGAGGGTGCACCGCAGGTCCGCGCCATCGCGCGTGAACACTGGGTGCTCCTCGACGATGACCTCGAGGAAGAGGTCGCCGCGCGGTCCACCGCCGGGACCCACCTCGCCGCGACCGGAGAGCTGGATGCGGTTGCCGTCGCGCACACCCGCCGGCACCTTCACCGTGATCGTCTCCTCCGCGCGCACGCGGCCGTCGCCGTGGCAGTTCTGGCACGGGTCCTCGATGACGGTGCCGTACCCGCCGCACTTGGGGCACGTCTGGTTCGTCACCATCTGGCCCAGCAGGGTCCGGGTCATCTGCTGGACGGAGCCGTGGCCGTCGCACACCGTGCACGTCGAGATCCCGGTGCCCGCGCGAGTGCCCTCGCCCTCGCACGTTCCGCACAGGTCCGCCGTCACGATCTCGACGTCCGCGGTGCCGCCGAACGCGGCGGTGCGCAGGTCGATGTGCAGCGCGACGAGCGCGTCCTGTCCGCGGCGCACGCGGGAGGCCGGCTGCGGGCGACCGCCCCCGCCGCCCCCGCCGAAGAACGTCTCGAAGAGGTCGGAGAAGCCGCCGAAGCCCGCACCGCCGGCGGGCTGCCCGTTCTCGCCGCCGCCCAGATCGTAGTTCCGCCGCTTCTGCGGGTCGGAGAGGACGTCGTACGCCCGCGACACGGCCTTGAACTCATCCTCGTGTCCCGGGTTCACGTCCGGGTGGAGCGTGCGCGCCAGCTTGCGGTAGGCCTTCTTGATGTCGGCATCGCTGGCGTCGCGGGAGACGCCCAGGGTCTCGTAGTGGTCACTCACCGGTGTCGGTTCTCCTAGTGCGCGGTCGGCGCGATCGGTTCGTTCTTCGTGGGCACGCGGGGTGCCGGATCAGTCGTTGAGGATCGTGGAGATGTACTTCGCGACGGCGCGCAGCGCCGCCATCGTCGTGGGGTAGTCCATGCGCGTGGGCCCCACGACGGCCATGCGCGCCTCCACGCCCTCCGCAACGTAGTTCGTGGCGACCACGGATGTCGAGGCGAAGGTGTCGAGGGGATTCTCCGCGCCGATGCTGACGGCGACATCAGGACCGGGTGCCGCCATGGTCGACAGGAGCCGCAGGAGGACGACCTGCTCCTCGAACGCTTCGAGGATGGGTCCCATGTGCTCGCCCAGTTCACGACCCGCCCGGGCGAGATTGGCGGTGCCCGCCATGACGAGCCGTTCCGTGTGGAACCCACGGGACAGGTCCGCCAGCACGGCCCCCAGCGCCGCCGCCGGGCCCCGGAGCTCCGGGCGCGCCTCGACCGTCCCCACGAGGACGGGGACATCGCCCACCGCCGCGTCGACGAGGTGCGCGAGGAACAGCGCGCGCAGGGCCGCGACCTCGTCCGCGCTGACCGCGCGTCCGGTGTCGACGAGCCGCTGCTCGACCTGGCCGCCGTCCGTGATGAGGACGACCAGCAGGCGGGACGGGGCGAGGTCGACGAGCTCGATGTGCCGCACGCGGGCGCGCGAGAGCCTGGGGTACTGCACCATCGCCACCTGGTGGGTCAGCTGCGACAGCAGCCGGACGGTGCGGTCCAGGACGTCGTCGACGTCGACCGGATGCTCGAGCACCCGGGCGACCGCGCGCTTCTCCGCCGCAGACAGTGGTTTGATCTCGTCGATCCGGTCGACGAAGGCGCGGTATCCCTTGTCCGTGGGGATCCGGCCGGCGGACGTGTGCGGCTGGGCGATGAGGCCCTCCTGCTCCAGTGCCGCCATGTCGTTCCGGATCGTGGCCGATGACACACCCAGACGGTGGCGGTCGACGAGGGCCTTGGAGCCCACCGGCTCGTTCGTCGACACGTAGTCCTCGACGATGGCTCGGAGGACGCGCGCCCGACGGTCGTCGTTCACCTCTCCACCTCCACTGCGCCGCGCTCGGCCCCACGGGGACGGGCACGGTTCTGGCACTCGCTGCGTACGAGTGCCAATGATACTCCCCCGGCGGGCGCCTCCTCCACCTCGGCGTGCCGGGCAGGTCCGGAGCGGGGCCGTCGGTACCCTGGCGGAATGCCCTTCCATGATCGCTACGGATCCGATGTGCTCTCCGGCGGACGCACGCACGCGCGGCGCTCGCTGCCCCGCGTGCCCGCGCAGGCCGGCCTCGTCGTGGAGGTGGTGGAGACCGGCTTCGTGGGTGCGGTCGTCCGCCTCGAGAAGGCACCAGGCGGTCTTGCGATGGTGCTCGAGGACCGGAGGGGCTCCCGCGTCTCCTTCCCCCTGGGCCCCGGCTACCTCATCGACGGACGCCCGTGCGAGCTCATCCGACCCGAGCCGCGCGGACAGGGACCGTCCGCGACGGCCGCCCGCGGTGCCGCACCCGGCCGGACCGCCAGCGGCTCGCGGAAGGTCGCGGACGCGCGCGCCCGAGTGGCCCGCGGATCCCGCATCTGGGTCGAGGGCAAGCATGACGCAGAGCTCGTCGAGCGGATCTGGGGCGACGACCTCCGGATCGAGGGCGTCGTCGTCGAGCCGCTGGGCGGCCTCGACGACCTGCCGGAGCGGATTGCCGAGTTCGGGCCGGACCCGCAGCATCGGGTGGGCGTGCTGGCCGACCACATGGTCACCGGCACCAAGGAGTCGAAGCTGGCCCGCCGTGTCATGGAGGACCCCGCCTGGAAGGGGAACGTCCGCGTCATCGGCCACCCGTACGTCGACGTGTGGCAGGCCGTGCGCCCGTCCGTCGTGGGGATCCCCGCCTGGCCGAGCGTGCCGCGCGGGGAGGACTGGAAGACCGGCGTCCTCCGCCGGATCGGCTGGGACCACGCCGACCATCGGGACGTCGCCCGCGCGTGGGCGAGGATCCTGCGCTCGGTCACGACGATCGCGGATGTCGAGCCGCAACTGTCCGGCCGCGTCGAGGAGCTCATCGACTTCGTGACGGTCAACCGCCACTGACTGCCGCGGGATGAGAGACTGGTCACGGACGGGCCGCACCGGCACGCCCGCCCTCCAGGACCACCGGCACCCGCAGGAGCAGACGTGAGCGTTCCCCCTCCCCACTCGGGCCCCGGCGCGAACCCGCGCGGGCCCTTCGATCCCCCTGCGGCCCCGCCCCTGCGCGGACCGCACCCGGACGCGGCCTACGGGCCAGGATCCGCGTCCTACTGGTCGGCCTCGCAGGACGATAGGTCGCTGTCGGTGCTCACCCATCTGGGAGCGCTCCTGGTCAGCGCGCTCGTCCCGCTCATCATGTTCCTCGTCAAGAAGGACGAGTCCCCGTTCGTCCGCGAGCAGGCGCGCCAGTCCCTCAACCTGCAGATCATGGTGCTCATCGCCGCGACCGTCTCCGGTCTGCTGACGGTGGTGATCATCGGCTTCATCCTGCTGCCGCTGGTCGTCATCGCGTCCTGGGTGCTCCAGATCATCGCGACCGTGAAGGCGTACGGCGGCGAGGTCTACCGCATGCCGTTCACGTTCGAGTTCGTCCGCTGACGCGCAGGTGATCCGACAGCGTCCGCACGATGCCGTCGGCCAGCAGCCGCCCCCGCCGCGTCAGGTGGATGCGACCGGTCGCGATCGTCGCGGGTGCCAGCAGCCCGTCCGCCAGCATCCGGGCGATGTCCTCGCGGGCTGTGGCTTCCAGGCGGTCCAGCGGGTACGCGCCGTCGATCCTGGCGGCCAGCATGAGGTCCTCGAGCGCGCGCGTCTCCTCATCGAGCACCTCGCGGCCCACGGCCGGTGACTGGTCTCTGCCCAGACGGTCGGCCCACGCGCGCGGATGCTTCGCGTTCCACCAGCGGACGCCGCCCACGTGCGAGTGGGCTCCTGGCCCGTACCCCCACCAGTCCGCGTTGCGCCAGTAGGCGAGGTTGTGCTGGCACTGCGCCTGCGCGGAGACCGCGAAGTTGCTCACCTCGTACCAGTGGAGTCCCGCACCCGCCAGCAGCTCGTCCGCGAGCTCGTACTTCTCAGCCAGGTCGTCCTCGTCCGGCATCGGCAGCTCGCCGCGCCGCACCTGCGCACCCATCCGCGTGCCCGGCTCGACGATGAGTGAGTACGCGGACACGTGGTCCGGCTCCAGCGCGAGCACGGCCTCGAGACTCGCGCGCCAGTCCTCGACCGACTCCCCCGGCGTGCCGTAGATGAGGTCGAGGCTCACGCCGAGGCCGGCTGCCCGGGCCGCTGCCACGGCGTCGCCCACGCGGGCGGGGTCGTGCGTGCGGTCCAGTGTCCGCAGGACGTGGGGAACGGCCGACTGCATGCCGAACGAGACGCGCGTGAAACCCGCATCCGCGAGCACGGCGAGCGACTCCCGCGACACGCTGTCGGGGTTGGCCTCGGTCGTCACCTCGGCATCGGGGGCCAGCCCGAAGCCGTCGGCCAGGTCGCGCAGCACGCCCGCGAGGACCTCGGCGGGCAGCAGCGTGGGGGTGCCGCCACCGAAGAAGACGGTGTCGAACGGACGAGCTTCGAGCGGCGAGCCGCCCAGCACTCGCCGGGACACGGCGATCTCGCGGGCCAGCTGTTCGCGATAGTCCTCGCGGTTGGCGCCGTGGCCCAGCTCCTCGGCCGTGTAGGTGTTGAAGTCGCAGTAGCCGCATCGCACGCGGCAATACGGCACGTGGACATACGCGCTGAACGTGTCCGCGCCCGCCCTGCGGAGGGCGGGCGCGGGCAGCGAGCCGTCCAGCGGCGGAGTCTCGCCGTCGGGCTGCGCCGGCACTACTGCTTCTTGTCCGAACCGGCCGCGTCGTCGGACGAGAGCGCCGCGATGAAGGCCTCCTGGGGCACCTCCACGTTGCCCACCATCTTCATGCGCTTCTTGCCGGCCTTCTGCTTCTCGAGCAGCTTGCGCTTGCGGCTGATGTCACCGCCGTAGCACTTCGAGAGCACGTCCTTGCGGATCGCGCGGATGGTCTCGCGCGCGATGATGCGCGAGCCGATCGCCGCCTGGATGGGCACCTCGAACTGCTGGCGCGGGATGAGGCCGCGCAGCTTGCCGGCCATCTGCACTCCGTAGCTGTACGCCTTGTCCTTGTGGACGACGGCGGAGAATGCATCGACCTGGTCGCCGTGCAGCAGGATGTCGACCTTGACGAGCTCGGAGGTCGCCTCGCCGTCGTCCTGGTAGTCAAGAGATGCATATCCCTTCGTCCGGGACTTGAGCGCGTCGAAGAAGTCGAAGACGATTTCCGCCAGCGGCAGCCGGTAGCGCAGCTCGACGCGGTCCTCGGAGAGGTAGTCCATGCCCAGGAGGGACCCGCGCTTCGACTGGCACAGCTCCATGACGGCGCCCACGTAGTCGCTGGGGGTGAGGATGGTCCCGCGCACCATGGGCTCGTGGACCTCCTTGATCTTCCCCTCCGGGTACTCGGACGGATTCGTGACGATGTGCTCCGTCCCGTCCTCGGTGATGACCCGGTACACGACGGAGGGCGCGGTGGAGATGAGCGAGAGGTCGAACTCGCGCTCGAGCCGCTCGCGGACGATCTCCAGGTGGAGGAGGCCCAGGAAGCCGCACCGGAAGCCGAAGCCCAGCGCGGTCGACGTCTCCGGCTCGTACGCGAGCGCCGCATCGTTGAGCTTCAGCTTGTCGAGCGCGTCCCGCAGCACGGGGTAGTCCGAGCCGTCGATGGGGAACAGGCCGGAGAACACCATGGGCTTGGGCTCCGAGTACCCCGCGACGGGGGTGTCCGCGGGCTTGACGGAGTTCGTGACGGTGTCGCCCACCTTCGACTGGCGCACGTCCTTGACGCCGGTGATGAGGTAGCCGACCTCGCCCACGCCCAGGCCCTTCGAGGCGACCGGCTCCGGCGCGGACACGCCGATCTCCTGGAGCTCGTACGACGTCCCGGTCGACATCATCGTGACCTTCTCGCGGGGCGCCAGGCGCCCGTCGACGACGCGGACGTACGTGACGACGCCGCGATACGTGTCGTAGACGGAGTCGAAGATCATGGCGCGCGAGGGGGCATCCGCGTCTCCGACCGGGTGGTCGATCTCCGCCACGATGCGATCGAGCACGCCCTCGACGCCCTCGCCGGTCTTGCCGGAGACCCGGAGCACGTCGTCCGGATCCGAGCCGATGAGGTTCGCGAGCTCCTCCGCGTACTTCTCCGGCTGCGCCGCCGGCAGGTCGATCTTGTTGAGGACGGGGATGATCGTGAGGTCGTTCTCCATCGCCAGGTAGAGGTTGGCGAGAGTCTGCGCCTCGATCCCCTGGGCCGCGTCGACCAGCAGCAGCGCGCCCTCGCACGCCGCGAGCGACCGGGACACCTCGTAGGTGAAGTCGACGTGGCCCGGCGTGTCGATCATGTTGAGCGCGTACGGCGTGCCGTCGACCTCCCACGGCATGCGCACGGCCTGCGACTTGATCGTGATG
>DWZY01000257.1 GCA_019117325.1 Candidatus Brevibacterium intestinigallinarum | reverse complement strand
GCACGACGCGCACCCTCCCGCTGGAGATCTACCTGCGGCGCGAGACGGACCCGGACGCCGCTCTGGCCGTGTCCCTCCTGCTCGTCGCGATCGCACTCATCGTCGTCGTCGCGATCCACTCGTTCCCCCAGCGGTCCCGCTCCCCGCGCCCGGCCCCCGAGGCCGCATCCGCCTCCCAGCCGTCGGCACCTGCTGACTCCGAGGCCGGGGAGACCGCCGAGGCCGCATCCCCGTCCGTGCCCTCCTCGCTGTCCCTGCCCCCGTCCCATCGGGCGACCCCGCCCGCGGTGCACGTGTCCTTCACCGCCCCCGAGCGCGGCGTCACCGCCGACTTCACCGTCGCCCCCGGCGAGACCCTGGCCCTGACCGGCGCCAACGGGACCGGCAAGTCCACGTCACTCGCTGTCGTCGCGGGCCTCCTCGTGCCACCCACCGCCCGCGTGCGGGTCGGGGACCGGACACTCACGGAGACCGGGGACGGCCTCGGAGGCGGCAGTGTCGACATCCCCCCGCATCAGCGGGGGGTGACCCTGCTCATGCAGGATCCGCGGCTGTTCCCGCACATGACGGCGGTGGGCAACATCGTGTTCGGGCTGCGGACGGCCGGGATCACGGGGCGCGAGGCGGTCCAGCGGGCGGAGCGGATGCTCGAGGACCTGGGGATCGGCCACCTGGCGCGGGCCCGTCCCCACGCGCTGTCCGGCGGGCAGCGGGCGCGAGTCGCCCTGGCGCGTGCGCTCGCGACGGACCCGCAGGTCGTGCTCCTCGACGAGCCGGGAGCCGCACTCGATGTCGACTCCGCACCCGTCATCCGCGCGCTCCTGGCCCGGATGCTCGAGGACCGCACATGCATCCTGGTCAGCCACGACCCGGACGAGGTCGCGGCGCTGGCCCAGCGCGTGCACCGGCTGCAGCGCGCCTGAGGGGTGCGTCCCGCGGCCCGCGCGCGTCACCCGTACAGTGAGGGGCTGGCGAGCGCGAGGGAGGGACGATCATGGAGACGACCGCGGACGACCCGGCAGTGGAGCTGGAACGGGCACTGTTCAGTCGGGTGGACGCACAGGACCTCGACGCGATCGCCCGCTTGGCTGCGGATGTGAACCGCGCAGAGCTCACGCGCCTCGTCCACACGACTCCCCCGCTGCAGTCCGCCCTGCTCTTCCGCGTCCTGGGCAAGGACGACGCGATCGCGGTCTTCGACGCGCTGCCACCGGGCTACCAGGCGGAGCTGCTGCAGAATCTGCGGGAGCCGGACGTCGCCCAGATCATCGACGGGCTGGACCCCGACGACCGCGCGGAGCTGTTCAGCGAGCTGCCCGCGGGGGTCGTCCAGCGGCTCATGAGCGGCCTGGACCCGCAGGAGCGGGCGATGACGACGGCGGTGCTGGGATATCCCCGGACCGCGATCGGCCGCTACATGTCGCCCGAGGTCCTGAGCATCCACGGCGAGTGGACCGCGGAGCAGGCGATGGAGATCGTCCGCACCCGCATCGACGGCCCGGAGACGATCTACCTGCTGCCCGTCGTGAGCCAGGGGCGTCAGCTCATGGGAGTCGTGTCGCTGCGCAACCTGCTCGAGGCCGAGGCCCAGACGCCGGAGGCCCTCATGCGGGACCTCGCCCGCGATGCGATCAGCGTCCACGCGCTCACCGACCGTGAGGAGGCGGCGCGCACGTTCCTCTCCCACCGGCTCATCGCGATGCCGGTGGTCGACGAGGAGGACCGCCTCATCGGCATCCTCACCATGGACGACGTGCTCGACATCGTCGACGAGGAGGACGCGGAGGACACCGCCCGGTCCGGAGGCTCGGAGCCGCTGGACCGCTCCTACCTGTCCAGCACGATCCTGCGCATCGTCCGCAGCCGCATCGTGTGGCTGCTGGTGCTCGCGGTGTCCGCGATCCTCACCGTCCAGGTGCTGGAGGTCTACGAGGACCGGCTCGACCAGGTCGTCGTCCTGGCACTCTTCATCCCCCTGCTCACCGGCACCGGCGGAAACACCGGCAATCAGGCGGCGACAACGGTCACCCGAGCGCTGGCCGTGGGCGAGGTCCGCATCCGGGACCTGGGACGCGTCATCTGGCGCGAGCTGCGCGTTGGCGCGGTGCTGGGATCCGTCCTGGGCACGCTGGGGCTGCTGGTCGCGGGCCTGGTCTACGGCTGGGCGATCGGCTTCGTCATCGGCCTGACGCTCCTGTCGATCTGCATCATGGCCGCGACCGTGGGCGGGCTCATGCCGATCATCGCGAAGCGCGTGGGCGCGGATCCGGCCGTGTTCTCCAACCCGTTCATCTCGACGTTCTGCGACGCGACGGGACTCATTCTCTACTTCACGATCGCGACGGCGGTGCTGGGGCTGCGCTGAGGCTCAGAGCGGCCGGGGAGACTCTGCTCCCCGGCGGGCTCGACCCTCGCTGAGGCTCAGCGGTCGAAGTCGACGCCGCCGGCGGCCCAGCCGCGCTTGATCGTGTGCACGACGTCGTCCGTGTCGAGGCGCTGCCAGGGCGTGCGCTCGGGGACCGGGCAGACAGCGCGTCCCATCCCGAAGAAGTAGAGCGCCGTGAAAGCTCCCGTGATCACCAGGACCAGTGCGTACATGATCGTGCCCTCCCCTCGAGCCGCCCACGACCCCTGTGGTCGGAGGCGTCGTTGGCACAGCAAGCATCGCCCGGAAGAACATTCAGCACAAGCGACTGTTCCTTGCCTTCTGTTAAGCGTCACTTACCCTTGAGGCATGGTCGACATCCACCGCCTCCGCATCCTCTGCTCCGTCGTCGCGGCGGGCTCGCTGCGCGCCGCCGCGGATGCGATGGAACTCACACCCAGCGCCGTGAGTCAGCACCTCACCGCCCTGCAGCGTGAGACGGGACTCACGCTGCTGGAGAAGGCCGGTCGCGGCGTCGCGCCGACCGTGCACGGCCAGCGTCTGGCCGAGCGCGGCGAAGAGGTGCTCGCGGCGATGGCGCGCGTCGACCGGCTGGTCCGCGACCTGCGGGTGGGCCATTCCGGGTCGCTGTCGATCGGCACCTTCGCCTCCGCCAGCCAGCACTGGCTGCCCACCGTCGTTGCGACACTGCAGCGAGAGTTCCCCACGACGAACCTCCTCATCGAGCTGACGGATCCGCCGGTGGCCCGCGTGCGCCCGGACATCGACATCCGCACGGAGCGCCGGAATGCGCCGCCCTACGCACCGCCGGGCATCACGCGCGTCCAGTTGGCACGCGACCCGTTCGTCGCGATCCTCCCCCGCGACCACCCGCTCGCAGGTCGGCCGGAGGTCGCGGCGGCCGACTTGAGTGAGGACCCGTGGCTCCATGAGTTCGTGGGCGACGGCGAGGCCGCGCGCATCGTCGAAGACGTCTGGCGGGCAGCGGGCATCGCTCCCGGCACGATCATCCAGTCGGCCGATCACTACGGCACGATCGCGTTCGTCGCGGCGGGCGTGGGCGTGAGCGTCATGCCGACCCTCGCAGCGACGGATCTGCCGCCCTCCGTCGTCGCCGTGCCACTGGTCCGCCCCGATGCCGAGCGCATCATCGTGGCGCACGTCCGCAGCGCCGTGCGGCAGCGCCCCGTCGTCGTCCGCGCCCTCGAGCTGCTGCGCGAGCAGGGCGAGCGCACCCTGCAGGTCTGAGCCTGACGCCCCTCCGGCGCATGACATCGCGGTCGCGGCGCCCCACACTCGCACCGTTAGACCCTGACACCCCCTGGCCCCCGGCCCCGCGATCTGCCAGCCTGAGTGACGAACCCGCACGGAACGACCACCGATCCGGATCGAGCACTGAAACCGGACCGAGCACCATGATGAGGAGCACCACGATGAGCGACGGCACTGAGAACGGCACGACCCTGGTCCGCGGCGAGGAGCTCCAGCGCTTCACCGCCCAGGCACTCGCCGCGGTGGGGATGCGGGAGGACGATGCCCGGGAGATGGCCTCGCAGATCGTGGGCTCGGAGCTGGCCGGGCACGAATCGCACGGACTGCGCCGACTGCCGGAGTACATCGGCCGCGCACGCTCCGGTGAGACGGATCCGGCGGCGCGCCCGGAGGTCGACATCGACCGGGGTGCACTGTCGCGGATCGACGGCAGGCGCGGCTTCGGCCACCTCGTCGTGGGACAGGCGACGCAGCGAGCGATCGACGGGGCGAAGTCCCACGGCATCGCCGCGGTGTCAGTCCACAACTCGGATTTTGCCGGGCGGCTGTCTCACTTCTGCGAGGCGGCCGCGGAGCAGGGCGTCGCGACCCTCGTCTTCGTCAACACCGGTGGCGCGCACCGCGGCGTGTCCGTGCCGGGCGGGACGGAGGCACGGTTCTCGACGAACCCCATCGCGGCGGGCTTCCCCCGGTCGCAGGC
>DWZY01000256.1 GCA_019117325.1 Candidatus Brevibacterium intestinigallinarum | reverse complement strand
GCGATGCCGGGGATGATGCTGCGGGCGGCGGAGCCGGACCCGCGCCGGGCCAGCCGGCTGAGCGACGGGGCATCCAGCTCCAGGCCGTAGGCGCGCGAGGCCGCCAGCGCCAGAGCCGCGAACCCGGCTGCGGACGACGCGAGGCCGGCCCCCGTGGGCGCCTCGTTCGTCGAGTCGACGACGGCACGCGCCGAGGCCCCGGCCAGCGAGCGCACATGGTCCAGGAACCGGGTCACGCGGTCCGCGGCCTCGTCCGTGACCGCCGACCCGCCCAGGCGGAACGCATCGTGATCGTCGTCCGTCAGGGTCACCCGCGTCGTCGTGGCGAACGCGTCGAGGGTGAGTGACAGGCTGCCGGCGACCGGCAGGATCAGCTCCTCGTCCCTCTTGCCCCAGTACTTGACGAGGGCGATGTTGGGGAACGCGCGAGCTGCGGCGGTGGTCATTCTGCGGGAACCTCCACGGTCCAGGTGTGCTGGGCCCCGGCGCGACGCATCGCGTGGCCCAGGGCATCGGCGTGGGCGGTGTCCCGGGCGACCGCGATGACGCAGCCCCCCAGACCGCCACCGGTCAGTTTGGCGCCGGGCGATTCGGCGCGGTGAGCGGCGTCGACGATCGCATCGAGGCGATCCGAGCTCACACCCACCCGATGCAGGATACCGTGCGCCTCCCGCATGCGAGCACCCACGGACTCGACGGCACCGGACTCCAGATCCGCGATCGCGCCCTCCGCGATCTGCGCCAGACGGTTCAGCAGCGCGTCCGTCTCCCGGGGCGCCTGCTCGCGACGGGCGCGGACACCGCCCACGGCCTGCGTGGTGGAGCCCGAGGACCCCGTGTCCGCGACGGTCAGGATCAGGGGAGAGCCCAGCGTGATCTGCACGGCCTCGCCGCGGTCGAAGCGGATGGGGACGGGCGAGGTGACAGTGCGCGCGTCGATGCCGCTGGGGTTGCCGTGCGCGGCGCGCTCGGAGGTCTGGATGAGTGAGAAGAGCGCATCGCTGTCCAGGGGGCGTTCCGCTGCGTCGTGGACCGCGCGCGCGATCGCCGCGGCCACGGCCGCGCTGGAGCCCAGCCCGCGCTCGTGCGGGATCGTGCTGCGGATCTGCAGGTCGACAGCCGGGATGAGCCGCGGATCGATCGGTGTGCCGCGATCGTCCGGCTCCGCTCCGCGAATCCGAGCGCTCGCTGCCAGGAGAGCGGTGAGGACCGGGCGCAGGCGCTCGGGCGCCGCATCCAGGGGACCGGTGTACAGATCGCTGTCGAGCGTTCCCCGGCCCGTGGCGGCGGTGACGGTTGCGATCGTCTCGAGCTCGTGGATCGGGATCGCGATCGCGGGGGCGCCGTAGACAACGGCGTGCTCGCCCAGCAGGATCGACTTCGCGTGTGCGGCACCGTGTCCGGTGCGCAGGACCGGTACCACGGCCTCGGCGATGTGCGGGGTCTGTCCGGCCGCGGGTGCGGCGGCCGCGGAGGCGGCGTCCGTGCGGCGTGAAGTCATGGGAGTCCGATTCGGTCGATGCGGCATCGCGGAGCAGTGCCGGCGGGCGGACGCGTTCGGTGAGGGTCGGTCCGCGGCGCGACATGCGTGCCGGACTGCTCCGCAAGTGTAGTCCGCCGTGGCGATCCCGCAGGGGCGGGGAGGGCGCCGGAGGCGGTCGGGTGCCTGAGAGCAGAGGCGCCGGTCACGCCTGCCCGGCTGTGACCGGCGCTCGATCGCCGTGCGTGCGGAATGCTCAGACCGCGGCGTTGTCCTGCATGCTCTGCGCCTGGGAGAGGGCGGCGCGGCCCTGGGTGGCGCTGCGCAGGTTCTCGCCGGACTTCTCGAAGTCCGCCACCGTGCGCTCGGCCGCGTTCGTGAGGGAACTCACGACGGAGATGTGGCGGGAGAGCTGCTCGTCGTCGGCAGTGCCGAACTCGGCCTGGACCTGAGCGGAGAGGTGGAGGTAGAAGTCCGCGATGAGCTGGGCGGACTTGTCCGTGTGGTAGATCGAGATCCGGCGGCGGTCTGCGGAGTCGCGCTCGCGGATGAGGTAGCCGGACCGGACGAGGCGCTCGAGGATCGAGGTGAGTGTCGAGGCGGACAGCGACAGCTGGCGGGCGATGTAGCCGGGGGTGGCGGTCTCGTCGTCCTCGCCCAGCGAGACGACGGACTGCACCACGTTGAAGTCGATGAGGTTGAGGCCGTTCGTGTGGGCGAACTGCGCGGCCGCCGTGCGGGCCGCCATCATCTGCACCTGCGATGCGTGGATGAGCTGGGCGATGGTGGGGCGGGGGCCTTCGGAATCAGTATGGGCCTGCGCGGAAGTGAGGTGCGAGGCGAGATGTTCAGGAAGCATGGGTGCGAGTGTAGAACACAACGATTGTGTTTCAATCGGCGTTCCCGGGGAGTTGCTTCGGTGAAATCGGGATGAACCTGTGAAGATGGTCCACGACATGACGGATGCTCCGGCGGTGGTGTGGACTCGGGCGCTCGCACGCGTGCGCGCGCGGAAGGTAAATGAGTCAGCCGCTCCGGCAGTGCGTCGCAGGACTCCTGGAAAGTGAGTAGGGAAGTGAAGCGGAAGAATCTCGCATCGGCGACTGCGCTGGTGGCAGCGAGCGTCCTCGCACTCAGCGCGTGCGGTGAGGCACCGGAGGACTCGGGGTCCGGCGGCGGCGAGGCCGGCGGTGAGGACTACAAGGCCTGCATCGTCTCCGACGCCGGCGGCTGGGAGGACAAGTCCTTCAACGAGTCCGCCGCACGCGGACTCGAGCAGGCGGTCGAGGACCTGGGCATCCAGGAGGCGCGCGCGGAATCGCAGAGCGACTCCGACTTCGCCCCCAACGTCGACAGCATGGTCGCGCAGGGCTGCAACATCACGCTGGGTGTGGGCTTCCTCCTGGAGAGCGCCCTGCACGATGCGGCAGAGGCGAACCCGGACATGCACTTCGGCATCGTCGACTCGACCTTCACCGACGCGGACGGCAACACCGCAGAGCTGGAGAACGGCAAGCCGATCATCTTCAACACCGCAGAGGCCTCGTTCCTGGCCGGCTACCTGGCGGCGGGCATGACGGAGACCGGCACGGTCGCCACCTTCGGCGGCATCCAGATCCCGTCCGTCACGATCTTCATGGACGGCTTCGTCGACGGCGTTGAGCAGTACAACGAGGACAACGACGAGGACGTCAAGGCGCTGGGCTGGGACAAGGACGACCAGGAGGGCTCGTTCTCCGGCGACTTCGACAACCAGAGCCAGGGCCAGGCGCTCACGGAGCAGTTCATCTCGCAGGACGCGGACATCATCATGCCGGTCGCGGGTCCCGTGGGCCTGGGTGCGGCGTCCGCCGCGCAGGAGGCCGAGGGCACGAAGATCATCTGGGTCGACTCCGACGGCTACGAGTCCACCGACTACGGCGACATCGTGCTGACCTCCGTCATGAAGCAGATCGCCAACGCGGTGGAGGACACCATCGCCGAGGACGTGAACGGCAACTTCTCCGCAGAGCCCTACGTGGGCACGCTGGAGAACGAGGGCGTGGGCCTGGCCCCGTACCACGACTTCGAGGGCGACGTCCCGGCGGAGCTGGACGAGCGCATCCAGGAGCTGCGCGAGCAGATCATCTCCGGTGAGCTGACGGTCGAGAGCCCCAGCACGCCCTGATCATCTGATCGGACCCCGGACGGGTCCCGGCGGCATCCCGCACCGCACGTCAGTCTTCGTCTAGGCTGAGTGCGCGGTCGCGCGGCAGGCGCCGGGACCCGTCCGCGTCTCCCGACGCGGCGGACCCGGAACCACCGGGGGGCCGCAGTCCCATCCGCACGGAGGAGAACCCCCACGTGAAACTCGAGCTCCGAGGGATCACCAAGCGCTTCGGCACGTTCACCGCCAACGACTCGATCGACCTGGTCGTCGAGCCGGGAGAGATCCATGCGCTCCTGGGTGAGAACGGCGCGGGCAAGTCGACCCTCATGAACACCCTCTACGGCCTCTACGCGCCGGACGAGGGCGAGATCCTCATCGACGGCCGGTCCGCGACCTTCAGCGGCCCGGGCGACGCCGTCGCCGCCGGCATCGGCATGGTCCACCAGCACTTCATGCTGGTGCCCGTGTTCACCGTGGCGGAGTCCGTGGCACTGGGCTACGAGCCCACGAAGGGCGGCTCCCTGCTGGACCTGGGCCAGGCCCGGCAGAAGGTCCGCGACATCTCCGCCCGCTTCGGATTCCACGTCGATCCGGACGCCGTCATCGAGGACCTCCCCGTGGGTGCTCAGCAGCGCGTCGAGATCATCAAGGCGCTCTCCCGCGACGCGCAGATCCTCATCCTGGACGAGCCCACCGCAGTGCTCACCCCCCAGGAGACGGACGAGCTCATCGAGATCATGCGCCAGCTCAAGGAGGCGGGCACCTCGATCGTCTTCATCACCCACAAGCTGCGCGAGGTCCGCGCGATCGCGGACGGGATCACGGTCATCCGCCGCGGCAAGGTGGTGGGCGAGGCATCCCCGCAGTCCAGCGAATCGGAGCTGGCCGGCCTCATGGTGGGCCGCGACGTCCACCTCACGACGGCGAAGGACCCGGCGGACCCCGGCGAGGCGACGCTCGTGGTCAAGGACCTCACCGTCGTCGACCGCACCGAGCAGGTCGTCGTCGATGGGGTGAGCCTCGAGGTGCGCCGCGGCGAGATCCTCGCGATCGCAGGTGTGGACGGCAACGGGCAGTCCGAACTGGCAGAGGCGATCATCGGCCTGGCGGAGCCGCGCGCGGGCTCGATCAGTCTAGACGGCACGGACCTGGCGGGCCTTTCCGTCAAGGAGCGCCTGCGAAGGGGCGTGGGCTTCGTCCCGGAGGACCGGTCGACGGACGGCGTCATCGGCTCGTTCACCATCCGGGAGAACATGATCCTGGACCTGTACGACGCCCAGCCCTACGCGAAGGGCCTCCAGCTGCAGCCCGCGGTGATCCGCGAGGAGGCGCAGAAGAAGGTGGGCGAGTTCGACATCCGCCTCACCTCGATCGATGACCCGATCTCCACCCTGTCCGGCGGCAACCAGCAGAAGGTGGTGCTCGCCCGCGAGCTGGGCCGCCCCCTGCGGCTGCTCGTCGCCAGCCAGCCCACCCGCGGCCTGGACGTGGGATCGATCGAGTTCGTCCACAAGCGCATCATCGCCGAGCGCGACTCCGGCACCCCCTGCGTCATCGTGTCGACGGAGCTGGACGAGGTGCTCAACCTGGCCGACCGCATCGCGGTCATGTACCGCGGCCGCGTCGTGGGCGTCGTGCCCGCAGACACCCCGCGCGACGTCCTCGGCCTCATGATGGCGGGCGTGCCCGAGGATGAGGCCCTGGCCCGTGTCGAGGACGGCTCCGCCGCCACAGAGATCTCAGCCGCCGAGGAGGATCCGGCATGACAGAGACGAGCCCCGCCGGGCAGACCGTCCCCGCCGAGCCCGTCGCGGCGGGAACCGAGGGGACCGAAGCCCCGCGGCCCACCCTCATGCGCGACCTGCTGTCCGGCTCCTGGCTGGTGTCGGTGCTGTCGATCGTCGTGGGCCTGCTGGCGGGCGCGGTGCTCATCGCTGCCGCGGACCCGGACGTGCAGGCGACGCTGTCGTACTTCTTCGCCCGGCCGATCGACTTCTTCGGCGCCGTCTGGTCGACCGTCACGGACGCCTACCTGGCGCTGTTCCGCGGCGCGGTGTTCGACTGGCAGGCGCAGTCCGTGCAGCGGGCGATCCGTCCCCTCACCGAGTCCCTCGTCGCCTCCACCCCGCTCATCCTGGCGGGTCTGGGCATCGCGCTGGGCTTCCGCTCCGGCCTCTTCAACATCGGTGGTCAGGGACAGGTGATCCTGGGCGCGATCTTCGCGGGCTTCTTCGGCTACTTCCTCACCCTGCCGGTGGGCGTCCACATGATCGTGGCGCTGCTGGCCGGCATCGTGGGCGGTGCGATCTGGGGCGGCATCGCCGGTTACCTCAAGGCCCGCACCGGCGCCAACGAGGTCATCGTGACGATCATGCTGAACTCGATCGCCGGCTACCTCATCGCCTACCTGCTCAAGCAGGCCTGGTTCCGGCAGACGGATTCCGGCAACCCGCAGTCCCGCACGGTCGACGAGGCCGCCTCGCTGCTCCCGCTGCTGCCGGACCCGTTCCGCCTCAACGCGGGCTTCCTCATCGCCGTACTCGCCACGGTCTTCGTCTGGTGGCTGCTGGAGCGGTCGACGCTGGGCTTCGAGTTCCGCGCCGTGGGTGAGAACCCGCATGCCGCGCGCACCGCGGGCATCTCCGTGGGCCGGGTGACGATCATCGTCATGATGGTCGCCGGCGCACTCGCCGGCCTCGCGGGCGCCGCGCAGGTGCTGGGAACGGAGCAGCGGCTCACGATGGGCATCGGCGGTTCGCTGGGCTTCGATGCGATCACGGTGGCCCTGCTGGGCCGGTCCCGTCCGGTGGGCACGTTCCTGGCCGGGCTGCTGTTCGGCGCCTTCAAGGCCGGCGGCTACACGATGCAGGCGCAGACGGGCACCCCCATCGACATCATCCTCGTCGTCCAGTCCGTCATCGTCCTCCTCATCGCGGCGCCGCCCCTGGTCCGCGCGATCTTCAGACTGCCCGCACCGGTTGGGAAGGGAGCCCGATGAGCACCTCGACGCAGACCCCAGCACCCCAGTCCCAGGTCAGCGCTGCCGCCCTGCGGTCGCCGATCGACTGGAAGTATCCGATCGTCTACTGCGTGCTCGCACTGCTGACGCTCCTGTTCATGGGGCTGTTCGGCGGCACCGGCGGCAAGAGCACCACCTTCTCGTTCGCCGCCGGCACTGACCTCTTCGGCATCCCGCCGCTCACCGTCTCCTCGCAGACGACCGCGATCGCGCTGGGCGTCGTCCTCGTCGCGATGGCGGCGATCGCGACGTGGCTGGCGACCAAGCGGGAGAAGCCGGGGCTGTGGTTCCCCGTCGTCTTCGGCGTCCTGTTCCTGTCCGCGTTCCTCACGTGGGCCGGCGCGGACACGGGCCGGATCCCGGTCACGCCGCTGCTGGCCGGTGCGCTCGCGCTGTCCGTGCCGCTGATCTTCGGCGCGATGTGCGGTCTCGTGGGCGAGCGGTCCGGCATCATCAACATCGCGATCGAGGGGCAGCTGCTGGCAGGCGCCTTCCTCGCCGCGGTCGTGGGCTCGGCGCTCAAGAACCCGTACGCGGGCCTGGTCGCCGCTCCGTTCGCCGGAGCGATCGTCGCCGTCATCCTCACGTTCTTCGCGATCCGCTACTGGGTCGACCAGATCATCATCGGCGTCGTCCTCAACGTGCTGGTCGTGGGCTTCACGAACTTCCTGTTCTCCACAGTCCTCACGCAGAACCCGGAGATGTGGAACGCGCGCCAGCAGCTGCCGGTCCTGCCCATCCCGCTGCTGGGCGAGATCCCCGTGCTGGGACCCGTCCTGTTCCGCCAGTCGATCCTCGTGTACCTCATGTACATCGTCGTCGCGGCGCTCTACGTCGCTCTGTTCCACTCGAAGTGGGGCCTGCGCACCCGCGCGATCGGCGAACACCCCAAGGCGGCGGACACGGTGGGCATCCCCGTCAACCGCAACCGCGTCATC
>DWZY01000255.1 GCA_019117325.1 Candidatus Brevibacterium intestinigallinarum | reverse complement strand
GGGGTGCCGGAGGGGGAGGGCAGTGCGGTCATCGGGTGGATCCTCGCTTCGAATCGCTGGGTCACGGGGTCGCTGGGTCACGGGGTGCTGCCGGGTCGCTGTGCTGCGGGGTCGGTGTGCAGCGCTGCGGTCCGGCCGCGATCCTCGGCGGGGGCTTCCGTGCCCGCCGGCCGTGCGCATCCGCTGGGCGGACGGCACTTGACGCTGAGGATCGGCCTTCCTAGCGTAGGCGCAAACAGGCCGAACGTTTGATCAGGTTGGATGGTGAGACGGTCGGCGCCCAGCGGAGCGCCCCGTGCGTGCCGCGAAGCACGGTCCGCGCGCGGCAGGGACGCCCCGCGCGGGACACCAGCATGAGGAGCCCGCGCATCATGACCCCCACTCCCGACAGCACCCGGACTCAGCAGGCCGCTGCGGCATCAGACCCCCAGGGCATCGACGGTCCCGCGCTCCGGCGCTGGATCGCCCGGACGCAGGGTGTCGACCCCCAGGACGTGGGCTTCTCCGTCCTGTCCGTGGGCCGGTCGAACCTCACGTTCGTCGTGACGCTCGCGGGAGCGCCGCGCTGGGTGCTGCGCCGGCCGCCGCTGGGACACCAGGGCGGCAGTGCGCATGACGTCCAGCGCGAGGGCCGGATCATGGCGGCGCTGGGGCCCACGGATGTCCCCGTCCCCACCATCCTGGAGATCGTCGACGATCCGGACGTGCTCGAGGTCCCGTTCGTCTTCCAGGACCACTGCCCCGGCTTCCCGATCCATGCGCCGGAGGATCTGGCGCTCATCCCCGCAAGCGGCTCCGTGCGGGATTCGATGCTCTCGATGGTCCGTGCGCTCGCGGCCGTCCACGCTGTCGACATCGACGCGGTGGGCCTGGGCGACCTGCGTCGGCCCGGCGGCTTCGTGGAGCGGCAGCTGCGGCGCTGGCTGGGTCAGTTCGAGGCGATCACGACTCGCGATCTGCCGGTCATCGGGCAGGTGCAGGCGCAGCTGTCACGCAGCATCCCGCCGGAGACCTCGACCGGCCTGGTCCACGGGGACGTCAAGCCCAACAACATGCTCTTCGACCGCGACACCGGCGAGGTGCGCGCGATCGTCGACTGGGAGCTGTCCTCGATCGGCGATGTCGTGACGGACCTGGGCTACCTCCTGTCGATGATGTTCGTCGACGACTCGCTCACCGGGATCTGGACCCCGTCCGTCGAGGACGGCTCGCCCACGGCAGAGGAGATCACGCAGACCTACGCGTCCCTCACCGGCCGGGACACCTCGGACGTGCCGTACTACGCGGCGTTCGCGGTCTGGAAGCTGGCCTGCATCCGCGAGGGCGTCTACACGCGCCTCAAGCAGGGGCGGATGGGCGACCTGGACGTCGACCCCGAGCAGGCCGGTGCCAGCGTCGAGGCGCTCGCGGCCTCGGCCCTCGACATCCTGCGCAGTGGCCGCATCTGAGTCTCGGGATCTGACTCGCTGACTCGGAGAGCCCTCTTGCGGTGCTCATCCGTCAGAGCGCGCCCGCTCTCCGAGTATTCCAGGCCCCCGCGTGGCATGTCTCACCAGCGGAAGGGGTTGGGTCCTCCAAGCCGTCGGCCTATAATGTAGTTGTAATTTTAACTATATGGCCCGGGTGGACCGGGCGGAGGAGTCGCGACATATGCGCATCGGAGTCATCGCAGGCAGCAGCCGCCCCGGAGCCCTCAACCCCCAGGTCGTCGACTGGGTCTCGGCGCAGCTGAGCGAGCGCGGCCTGGACCACGAGGTCGTCCACTTCGGTGCCTTCGACCTGCCGATCCTCGATGAGGCCATCCCCGGCGGTGCCGGGATGTACGAGAACGAGCACACGAAGGCCTGGGCCGAGGCCCTGCGCCCGTTCGACGCGTACATCGTCGTGACCCCGGAGTACAACCACTCCGTGCCCGGCCCGCTCAAGAACGCGATCGACTTCGTGGGCCAGGAGTTCGCCCACAAGCCCGTGGGCTTCGTGAGCTACGGCGCGGACAAGGGCGTGCGCGCGGTCGAGGCGTGGCGCCTCGTCTTCGCGAACTTCCGCGCGGCGACCGTCCGCGGCATCGGCGCCTTCTCGATCTTCACGGACTTCGCAGACGGCGCATTCGCCCCGGAGCAGGTCTCCGCAGACACCTTCGGCCCCATGATCGAGGACCTCGTGGCCTGGGCCGAGGGCTTCGCGGTGGTCCGCCAGAACGCCGAGGCCGCCGTCGCCTCCTGACACAGAGCGGGGTTGCTCTCGGGCCAGGTCTGAGGCCAGCCCTCACGCTCGGACGGGGTCCGGTGCACAGTGCTTCTGCACTGCGCACCGGACCCCGTCCGTCATTCACGCGGCGGCGCTGTGCCTCAGCCGGCGACGAGCACCGTGCGGCCGGAGACCGTCCGCTCCTCGATGGCCTTCAGTGCGGCGTTGACCTCGTCGGCCTCGAGCGGCTTCTCGACGATCGGCAGCTGCGGCAGGTCCGTCGACTTCGCGAGCTCCACGAGCTCCTTGAGCTCCGGCAGGCTGCCCACGAAGTTGCCCTCGATCTTCAGCTGCTGGAGCGCCACGAGGGTCGTGGGGAACTGCAGCTGGCCGCCGAACAGGCCGACGCTCACCAGCTTCCCGCCCGTGCCCAGCGCACCCAGCGCGGTCGAGGAGGTCACGCCGTTGTTGACGAAGTCGATCGCGGAGGCGAGCTTGCCGCCGCCGGCCTTGACGA
>DWZY01000254.1 GCA_019117325.1 Candidatus Brevibacterium intestinigallinarum | reverse complement strand
CTTCGCGAGGCGCTCCTGGAGCTTCTCGCGATCCCAGTCGGAGTCCGTGTTCTCGACCTCGGAGCGGATCTGCGCGACCCGGCCTGCGACCGCGTCATCCGAGCCGGCGCCGTCGACAACCGTCGTGGCGTCCTTCGTGATGGTGACGGTGCGGGCGGAGCCCAGCTGCTCCAGGGTGACCTGGTCCAGCTTCATGCCCATGTCCGGGGTGACGACCTCGCCGCCCGTGAGCACGGCCAGGTCCTCGAGGATCGCCTTGCGGCGGTCACCGAAGCCGGGCGCCTTGACCGCGGCGACATTCAGGATGCCGCGGATCTTGTTGACCACCAGCGTGGAGAGGGCCTCGCCCTCGATGTCCTCGGCGACGATGAACAGCGGCTTGCCGGCCTGCTGCACCTTCTCCAGCACCGGGAGCAGATCCTGGATGTTCGAGATCTTGCCCTGGTTGATGAGGATGTAGGGATCCGCCAGCACTGCTTCCTGGCGGTCTGCGTCCGTCACGAAGTACGGGGACAGGAAGCCCTTGTCGAACTGCATGCCCTCGGTGAACTCGAGCTCGACCGAGGAGGCCTGCGACTCGTCGATCGTGATGACGCCGTCCTTGCCGACCTTGTCGAAGGCCTCGGCGATGAGCTCGCCGATCTCCTGCGACTGGGCGGACAGAGCGGCGACGTGCGCGATCTCAGCGGAGCCGTCGACGTCACGGGCGTTCTCGCGCAGGCGGGCCTCGACGGCCTCGACTGCGGCCTCGATGCCGGCCTTGAGCTGGCTGGGGGCAGCGCCCGCAGCCACGTTGCGCAGGCCCTCGTGGACCAGCGCCTGCGCCAGGACGGTCGCGGTGGTGGTGCCGTCACCGGCGACGTCGTTCGTCTTGGTGGCGACTTCCTTGGCGAGCTGCGCGCCCAGGTTCTCGTACGGGTCGTCGAGCTCGACCTCACGCGCGATGGTCACGCCGTCGTTCGTGATGGTCGGTGCGCCCCACGCCTTGTCGAGGACGACGTTGCGGCCGCGCGGGCCCAGCGTGACCTTGACCGTGTCGGCCAGGACGTTCACGCCGCGCTCCAGCGCCTTGCGCGCGTCGTCGTCGAACTGAAGGGTCTTTGCCATAAGTGTCCTCTTCCCTCTGAAGTGTGTGAGTCAGCGTGTGTGCTGTGCTGCGCGCATCAGATGCGCGCGAGGGAGTCAGGAGATGACTGCGAGGACGTCGCGAGCCGACAGGACGAGGTACTCCTCGCCGCTGTACTTGAGCTCCGTGCCGCCGTACTTCGAGTAGACGACCTTGTCGCCCACCTGGACGTCCAGCGGGATGCGGGTGCCGTTGTCTGCGACGCGGCCGGGGCCCACGGCCACGACCTCACCCTCCTGCGGCTTCTCCTTGGCGGTGTCAGGGATGACCAGACCGGACGCGGTGGTCTGCTCTGCCTCGACCTGACGGACGACGATGCGATCCTCGAGCGGCTTGATGGAGACCGACATGCGGACACTCTCCTTCGTAGAAATGTCGTGACTGCGTGCGCCGGAACGGACCATCCCGGAGGATGTCGTCGCGGCCCGTCGTCGCGGGTGCCGGGCTGCGATGCCGATGTGCGCACTCTTAGCACTCACGGGGTGCGTGTGCTAAGTCCGACTCTAATGAGGGGCTGGCACTCGGTCAACCCGAGTGCCAGCCCCTCCCGTCCGCTCTCAGCGAAGTCCGACCGGTCCCAGCCACTGCCGCCGAGGCCGCGAAGACTCTCAGCCCACGCCCACCATGCCGGCGCACTCCCACTGGCTCCAGCCGTAGCGCTCCTGCAGCACCTTGGCGCGCTGGAACTGCTCCTGCGGGCTGGCGTCTGCGGGGTTGCCGGAGCCGCCCACGCCCTGCCAGGTGGGGATGCCGAACTGGAAGAGTCCGAAGTACTTGTTGTTCTGGCGGTTGACGGCCTTCGGGTTGAACTCGGACTCGCACTTCGCGATCTTGTACCAGGGGCTGCTGGGGCCGCCCAGCATCTCCTTGATCTCCTCCGTCGTCATCGTCGAGCCGCTGTCGGACGGGACCTCGTAGCTGTCCGGATCGTTGGGGTCGCCGGTGCCCACGAGGACGACCTCGGTGACGGGCTCCTCGAGGATCTCCTCGGACTTCTCGACGCGCGTGAGCTCCTCGCCGTCCAGGGTGCCGACCTCATAGACGACGGTCCGCTTGCCGTCCTTGCCCTTCTTCTCGACCTTCGTCTCGCCCTCGACGAGACTGTCGGTCTTCTTCTTCTCGACCTTCTTCTTGATGGTCTCCTCGACCTCTTCGGTCGTGGTCTCCGTGCGCATGACGTCGATGTTCTGACCCGACACCACCGGGGCGCCCAGCGGGGCGGTCACGAAGTCCGTGTCCGAGACCTCGACGCCCGCGTGCTCGAGCACCTCCCCGACCGAGGCCGCCGTCGCCTCGACGGGGATCGTCTCCCCGTCCGCGCGGACGGTCACGGTCTTGGGTGTGACGACGGACAGTGCGGTGGCCGCCTCGTCCGTGAGCGCAGCATCCAGGCCCATCGAGACGGTCGCGCCGCGCGCGTCGATGCCCATGTCCGCGAGCGCCTGGCCCACGGTGTGCGCGGTCGTCGTCTGCTCCGACTCGATGCCGTCCAGGCTGAGGGTCAGGTCCTTCGACGTGCTCACGGTGATGTCCATGCCGCGGGACAGCGGCGTGTCCAGCCCGGGGCTCACCTCGTCCCCGCGCTCCACCTCGATGCCCTCGGAGGCCAGCACGTCTGCGACGGTGCTGCCGAAGGTGCGCGACGTGCTGCCCTCACCGTCGACGGTCAGGTCGACGGGGGTGCTGAGCCCCACGAAGGCGCCCGTGCCGGCGACCAGCGCGGTGATGACGACGGCCTGGCCCACGATCTGGGCGGTGCGCACGCGCGAGCGCGGCTTCTTCTTCTCCGCCGTGACCGCCGGGGACAGCGCGGTGAGGGTGGCCGGGTCCGCGGTGGGCCGCGGCGGAATCGCCTCGGCTTGCTCGGCGACCGGGACCTCGGGCGCGGGGATGGCCGTGGATGCGGCCTGCGCGGCACGCTCCCGGGCCAGCGCCTCGCGGCGGGTCAGCGGGGGCGACTCCACGGGAGTCGCGGTCACGATTCCGTGCGTGGGCAGGACTCCGTCGCCTGCGGACTCGCCCTGCCTCATGCGCAGGCCCACTGGCCCCAGCCCTCCTGCTGCTGCAGGATCTTGGCGCGCTTGAACTGCTCGCGCGGGTGGGCATCAGCCGGGTTGCCGGTACCGCCCACGGACTGCCACGTGGCGATCTTGAACTGGAAGAGACCGAAGTGAGCGCGGTTCTGCTGGTTGACGGCCTTGGGGTCGAAGTTCGACTCGCACTTGACGAGGTTGTACCAGCGGGAGCCGGGTCCGCCCAGCATCTCCTTGATCTCTGCCGTCGTCATGGGGCTGCGGTCGCCGTTGTCCTCCTGGCCGGAGTTCCCCGAGTCGCCGGAGTCGCCCGAATCACCGGAGTCGTCGGAGTCATCGCCGTTGCCCTCGGGGGCGGGAGCCGGCTCCGGCTCCTTCGTGCCCAGGAGGACGACCTCCTCCTTCGCCTCGGCAACGACCTTCTCCGACTTCTTGGTCTTCGCGACCTGCTCGCCGTTGACGGTCGTGACGGCGTAGACGATCTCGCGCTTGCCGTCCTTGCCCTCCGTCTCGACCTTGCGCTCGCCGCGCGGCAGGGAGGAGTCGTTCTTGGTGGTGACCTTCTTCTCGATGGTCTGTGTCTCCGTCTTCTCCGCCGTCTTCGTGCGGAGGACCTCGACGACGCCGCCGTCGGCGATCGGTGCGCCCAGCGGCAGGGAGAGCGTGTCGCCCTCGCCCAGCTCGATGCCGGCCTTGTCGATGACATCCTGCGCCGAGGCCGCAGTGAGGTCGACGGACGTGCGCTCACCGTCTGCCACGACCGTGACGGTCTTGGGCGTCACGACGGTGAGGTCGGAGTTCTGCCCGTCGGCCAGCGTCGCGTCCAGATCTGCGGAGACCTCAGCGCCCTCCGGGTCGATGCCCAGGTCCGCGAGCGCCTCTGCGACCGTGTTGCCGGTCGTCGTCTCCTCCGACGTGATGCCGTCCAGCGTGAGGTCGACGTCCTTCGAGGTGTTGACGATGATGTCCATCCCGCGGGTCACGGATGCGTCCGCGCCGGGCTGGACCTGGTCGCCCTGGGCGACCTCGATGTCGTTCGCCTCGAGCACGTCGGAGACGGAGTCCGCGAAGGTGCGGACCTGCTGCGTCTGACCGTCCACGGTCAGATCGACCTGCTTGTTGAGGCCGACGAAGGCGGCGGTGCCGCCCACCAGCGTCGTGATGACAACGGCCTGGCCAGCGATCTGCACCTTGCGGTTGCGCAGAGCAGTGAGCACGGAGGATCCAATCGATCGAGAAGTACAACGGACCGAGTGTAACCGATTCGTTATCAAGGCGGCAATGATCGTGATGTTGGCGTGCGCGAGCTCACGGCAACACGGTTACAGCGCGATCACAGCTTCGGATTTCGACACCCGCGCTCACCAGGGCTGACCAACGCCGGAGGCCCCATTCAGACGACTCCGGCCACCGGAGTCTCCTGCCTCACAGCTCCCAGGTGCCGAAGACGTCCTGCGCGTTCGAGGTCACGGTCCGGCACAGCTGCTCCAGATCCTCGTCTCGCACGTGGGCGAGCGCCCGCGCGGTCACGGCCGTGAGGTAGGGGCCGCCCGGCTTCCCGCGATGCGGGTGCGGGGTGAGGAACGGCGCGTCCGTCTCCGTCAGCAGCAGCTCGCGCGGGACACCGGCCGCGGCCTCGCGCAGTCCGGCGGCGTTCTTGAAGGTCACGTTCCCGGCGAAGGACATGTAGTACCCGCGGGAGGCGCACTCCCGCGCCATCTGCGCATCCCCGCTGAAGCAGTGGAAGACCGTCCGGTCCGGCGCACCGGCATCGCGCAGCACGCGCAGGACATCGTCATGCGCCTCCCGATCGTGGATCTCCAGGGCCAGGTCGAGGCGCTTGGCGATCTCGATGTGCGCGCGGAAGGACTCCTCCTGGAACGTCTGGGCCCGCTCCGCCGGCACCGCGACGCCGTTGACCTGGGCCTCGTCGAGGCGGAACCAATCCAGTCCCGTCTCCCCCACGACGCGCATGCGCGCACCCCGGCACAGCTGCTCGATCTCTGTGAGCGACTCGTCCAGCAGACCCGCGGCACCCAGGCGCGGGGCCTCATTGGGGTGGATCGCAGCCCCGCCCAGCATCCAGTCGCGGCCGGCCGCGGCCTCGGCGTCGACGACCTGGGCCGTCCAGCGGGCCGACGCCATGTCGCACCCGATCTGCACGATCCGGGTGACGCCGGCCGCCTGCGCGGTCTCGTGGAAGAAGGACAGGGGCGGGAACGACTCGTCCTCGCCCGGCTCCACCTCCGGCCGCGGCTCGCCGTCGCGCAGGGGCCCGCGGGCGCCCGTGCAGATGTCGAGGTGCGTGTGGGTGTCGACGACCGGGTGCGGCAGCGGCTCCGGGACCGGCGGGTACTGCCCTGCGGCGCGGGAGCCCGCCATCAGGCGGACTCCTCCGCGGGCTCGACGTGCTTGGGGAAGACGGGCGACGGTGCCGGCAGCTGCGTGCCCGCGGCGACCGGAGTGTCGATGTTCGCGAACATCCGCGCGTCCTCGTCGACGCCCAGCAGGTCGAGGATGCGGGCGGTGGACTCCGGCATGACCGGCTGGACCAGCAGGGTCACGATGCGGACGACCTCGAGCACGACGGCCAGCACCGTGGCCATGCGCGCGGGGTCCGTCTTCTTGAGCTTCCAGGGCTCCTGCGCGCTGATGTAGCGGTTCGCGGCGGACAGCACCTTCCACGCA
>DWZY01000253.1 GCA_019117325.1 Candidatus Brevibacterium intestinigallinarum | reverse complement strand
CATGACGAGACCGTCGACTACGTGAACCAGACGATCGCGCAGGCCACGCAGACGATGAGTGCGGAGACCTCGCGGTACGAGGACACTGCGATCCTCGACTTCATCGGGAACGTCATGACGGAGCGGACCGCCGAGGGCCTGGTGGGCAGCGAGTACGAGGATCTGCCGGTGCTCGCCCAGACCTCGCCCTTCAGCCGCGACGCGGTCTTCAGCGAGGGCGATGTGACGGTGCGCGACGTGGCCGCGCTCTACGTCTACGACAACACGCTGTCCGGGGTCACGATGACCGGCGCGCAGCTGAAGGACTACCTCGAGTACGCCGCACGGTTCTACGACCAGGTCGACGAGGGCGCGGACTTCGACGGGGCAGAGGTGTCGAACGCCTACGATTCGGCTGCTGGCCGCGACATCCCGGACTACGCGTACGACGCGCTCACCGGTGTCGACTACGACATCAACATCTCGAAGCCGGTGGGAGAGCGCATCGAGAACATCCGGATGGAGGACGGCACCGCGGTGACGGACACGGATGAGTTCGTCCTGGCGATCAACAACTACCGCCAGTCCGGTGGCAGCGGGTACCCGGTCGCGGACCTCGAGGAGGTCTACAACGAGCAGATCGAGATCCGCGAGGCGCTCATCGACTGGGCCGTCGACCGCCAGGTCATCGATCAGGATGAGTTCCACCGGGAGAACTGGGTGCTGACCTCGGAGACGATCGACCGGTCGCAGCCGGATCCCGAGCCCACGGACGACCCGACGAGCGAGCCGACGGATGACCCCAGTGAGCAGCCCACGGACGATCCGGACGATGGCCGTGAGGACGAAGGCGACGACGGGGATCGTGACGGCGACCGTGGTGATGACGACGGCCGCGACGATGAGTCCCAGCGCGACGACGACGGCCGTCTGCCCCGTACCGGTTCGGAGATCGCCGGTCTGCTGGGCGCAGCTGTCGCCCTGGCCGGTCTGGGCACCGCCGCGGTGGTCGCGAGCCGACGCCGCCAGGCCTGACGCGCGGTTCCTGACCTGCTGGTCCTGATCTGCGAGCAGTTCCCGTGATCGTCGAGGTCGTCGTCAATCCGGTGCACCGCGAGGCGCCGCACGCGCTCGAGCGTGTGCGGCGCCTCTGCGCGCGTGCGGGGCTGCAGGTCCGCACGCGGTGGACCTCGCTCGCCCGTCCGCATGCAGACACCGCGTCCGAGGCCGCACTCACCGTCGTCATCGGAGGAGACGGGACACTGCGCGAGGTCGCAGGCCGGCTGACTGCTGATCCTGCCTGGGCGGGCGTGCTGCTGCCGGTGCCCACTGGGACGGCGTCGCTCTTCGCACTGAATGCGGGGATCCGGACGACGCAGCAGGGGCTCGCGCTGCTCGAGGAGTATCTGGAGGTGCGGCATCAGGAGGAGTGGCACCCTGGAGAGGGGCATCTGGACGAGGGACCTACCGGTGCGACGCGCATCCGGCGCTTCGATGTGGGGTGGGCGGATCTCGTCCGGCCCGATGGACGGCGCACAGGCGAGCTGCCGTTCCTCGTGACGGCTGGCTTGGGCCGCAGCGGGGAGACGGTGCAGCGCACACCCGGCTGGGCGAAGGCGAGGCTGGGCGCGGCCGGATACGGAATCGGCGCTCTCAGTCAGTTGGGTGCTGCGCAGGTCGAGGTCGCGGTGCACCGGGATGTGCAGGGGGCGGCGCGTGACAGCACCTCGGCGGATCTGTCTGCCCTCCACCGCGTGTGGGCGCTCGAGTTCGGTCTCATCCGGCGGATCCCGTGGGGGATCACCGTCTTCCCGCACGGCGGACCCGGAGGCCTGGCCGGACTGCAGGTGGCACTCGCAGAAGCCGGCGGGGGCCTCGGCGTCAAGCAGGCCCAGGCCGGTACGGATCCGGCCAGCCGGGACGGGCGGCCCGTGACCGGGTGCCGCGAGTGGGGCTCCGGCGCCTTCCGCCTGCTGCGCCGGTCGCCCGCGTGGCTGCGGATCGCTCGCGCAGGTCTGCGCGGCGGACACGCAGACGTGGGGGAGTTGCGGTTGTGGAGCGCTCCGACCGCGCGGGTGACGGCATCGCGGCCGGTCGCGGTGCACCTGGACGGCGAGGCCGCCGGCCGCGCGGTCGAGGCGCGGTTGCGGGTGGCTGCCGGCGCACTGCGCGTCGTCGTGCCTGTACGTGCGAACCCGACCGACGCGTCCGCCACTGCGAGTCCGACAGGCGTGCCCGGCTGACGTACCCGACCGAAGCACCTGACTGACGCGCACGACCTAGACCGAGCAGAGACGAGAGGACGGCGATGTCAGGTCTGGTAGCGGCTCACGGGAAATTCGACGCGCGCATGGGGTCGCGCATGCTGGAGAGGCCGTCGGAGATGAGAAGGGCGGCTTCGCAGTCGCACGCGACATCCTGGGACTCGCACCGCTCTACTGGGTCCGGACGGATGACGCGGTCGTCTTCGCCTCCGAGATGTCCGCGTTCGACGTCGCCCTGCGTCCGCTCATCGAGCCGTTCCCGCCCGGACACGTCTGGACACCGGACGAAGGGCTCGAGGCGTTCCGTGAGTTCCCGGGCACCACGCCGGTGCTGCTTGCAGAGCCGCGCACCGGACGAGGCCCCGCCGGAGTGGGTGTTCGACGCGGTGCGCGAGTCCCTCATTCGCGCCGTCGAGGCTGCATGGCGGGCCGCCAGACGGTGGGCGTCCTCCTGTCCGGCAGCGTCGACTCGAGCATCGTCACCGCGATCGCGGCACGTCACGCGGCTGCCCAGGGGCGCACGCTCACGACGTTCGCGGTGGGCCTGGACGGCAGCGGCGACCTGAGCGCCGCGCGGAGCGTGGCCGAGCAC